>NZ_JBEZFT010000033.1:0-71627 GCF_040649595.1 Kribbella sp. NPDC048915
TCTGGCCGATCCTGGGGTGAAATCCTCCCCGGATCGGGCCCGGATCGTGGCCTGACGCCGCCGCAGATCACGATCTCCGGCTGTAGTACTAGGAGAGTTTTCCGCACGACATTGGAGGATTTCTGCCCGCAGTACGGAGAAAACCCTCCATAGACGCGACTCCAACAACCCCACGCCCCCCTCGCCCCATACGCCCCTCGCCCCGTACGCCCCTCGCCCCGTACGCCCCTCGCTCCGTACGCCCCTCGCTCCGTACGCCCCCTCGCCCCACACGCCCACGCCTTCACCGCCCCCGGCCATCCCGCACGCCGACGGTCAGCGACCACCCCTCCTCCAGCAACAACCCGACCCACACATCGGTCAGAAGACCCGGTTATCCGTTCGTGCGAGGTTGGCTGCGTCGGTGGTCGTGCGGGCTGAAGACGGGGGATTGGACAGGTTGTGGTGGGTGTCGACTGGTTATTGCTTGTGCACGGTCCCTGGTGGGGGTGCGAGGTCCCGGCCGGGTGTGCGGTGGCCTGTGGACGGCGGATTCGGGGCCCTGCGGCCGCGCGGATAGGATGGTGTCCCGTTGTCGCCGCACAAAAGGTGCTCGTTTTCCCCATGGACATCACCCCCGCTGGAGTTCCCGACAAGTTCGCCGTCCTCGGTCTCACCTTCGACGACGTTCTGCTGCAGCCGAACGAGTCCGACGTCATCCCCTCCGAGGTCGTCACCCGGTCGCGCCTGAGCCGGAACGTCGAGGTCAACATTCCCCTGGTGTCCAGTGCGATGGACACCGTCACCGAAGCCCGGATGGCGATCGCGATGGCGCGCCAAGGCGGGCTCGGCGTCCTGCACCGCAACCTCTCGATCGAGGATCAGGCCCAGCAGGTCGACCTGGTGAAGCGGTCGGAGTCCGGCATGATCGCCCAGCCGATCACGATCGGCCCGGACGCCAGCATCGGTGAGGCCGACGCAGTCTGCGGGCAGTACCGGATCTCCGGCGTTCCGGTGGTGGACGACGCGGGTGTCCTGGTAGGCATCGTCACCAACCGTGACATGCGCTTCGAGACCGACCTGTCCCGGCCGGTCCGCGAGGTGATGACCAAGCAGCCGCTGATCACCGGCCGGCAGGGGATCGCGGCCGACGACGCGATGGCGCTGCTCAGCAAGCACAAGGTGGAGAAGCTGCCGCTGGTCGACGAGGCCGGCAAGCTCACCGGTCTGATCACGCTGAAGGACTTCGTCAAGCGCGACAAGTTCCCGCTGTCCACCAAGGACGGCTCCGGCCGGCTGATGGTCGGCGCCGCGATCGGCTTCTTCGGCGAGGCGTACAAGCGCGCCATGACGCTGGTCGAGGCCGGTGTCGACGTGCTGGTGGTGGATACCGCGCACGGCCACTCACAGGCCCAGATCGAGATCATCCGCAAGCTCAAGGCCGACCCGGCGACCCGCGGCGTGGACATCGTCGGCGGCAACGTCGGCACCCGCGCGGGCGCGCAGGCGCTGGTCGACGCGGGAGCGGACGGCGTCAAGGTCGGCGTCGGCCCGGGTTCGATCTGTACGACGCGAGTCGTGTCCGGCGTCGGCGTACCGCAGGTGACCGCAATCTACGAGGCGTCGCTGGCCTGCAAGCCGGCCGGTGTCCCGGTGATCGGCGACGGCGGCCTGCAGTACTCGGGCGACATCGCGAAGGCGCTGGTCGCGGGGGCGGACACGGTCATGCTGGGATCGCTGCTGGCTGGGTGTGAGGAGTCCCCGGGCGACCTGGTGTTCATCAACGGCAAGCAGTTCAAGGCGTACCGCGGGATGGGGTCGCTGGGTGCGATGTCGTCGGCCGGCGGGCTGCGCAAGTCGTACTCGAAGGACCGCTACTTCCAGCACGACGGCGGTGCGGACGAGAAACTGATCGCCGAGGGCGTCGAGGGCCAGGTGCCGTACCGTGGCCCGCTGTCGGCCGTCGCGCACCAGTTGGTCGGTGGCCTGCGCCAGTCGATGTGGTACACGGGCGCCCGGACCGTGCCCGAACTGCAGGAGAAGGGCCGCTTCGTCCGGATCACCTCGGCCGGCCTGCAGGAGTCCCACCCGCACGACATCCAGATGACGGTCGAGGCGCCGAACTACTCCGGCCGCTGACCCCGCCTGCACACACCCGTTAGGACACACCAGATGACCGAGATCGAGATCGGCCGGGCCAAGCGCGGCCGGCAGGCGTACGCGTTCGACGACATCGCGATCGTGCCGTCGCGGCGGACGCGGGACCCTGAGGAGGTCTCGGTCGCCTGGCAGATCGACGCGTACCGGTTCGAGCTGCCGATCCTGGCCGCGCCGATGGACTCGGTGATGTCGCCGGCCACCGCGATCGCGATCGGCAAGGCCGGCGGTCTCGGCGTACTGAACCTCGAAGGTCTCTGGACCAGGTACGAGGACCCGACCAACCTGCTCGAGGAGATCACCAGCCTCGACGCGCAGCAGGCGACGCACCGGCTGCAGGAGATCTACTCGGCGCCGATCAAGCCCGAGCTGATCTCGCAGCGGGTGCAGGAGATCCGCGACTCCGGCGTGACGGTGGCCGGTGCGCTGTCGCCGCAGCGCACCAAGCAGTTCGCCAAGCACGTCGTGGACGCGGGCGTCGACCTGTTTGTCATCCGCGGTACGACGGTGTCCGCCGAGCACGTGTCCGGCCAGGCGGAGCCGCTGAACCTGAAGCAGTTCATCTACGACCTCGACGTCCCGGTGATCGTCGGCGGCTGCGCCACGCACCAGGCGGCGCTGCACCTGATGCGGACCGGCGCGGCCGGGGTCCTGGTCGGTTTCGGCGGCGGCGCAGCGCACACCACCCGCAAGGTGCTCGGGGTCGCGGTGCCGATGGCGTCGGCAGTGGCCGACGTGGCGGCGGCGCGGCGCGACTACATGGACGAGTCCGGCGGGCGGTACGTACACGTCATCGCCGATGGCTCGGTCGGCCGCTCGGGTGACGTGGCGAAGGCGATCGCCTGCGGCGCGGACGCGGTGATGGTCGGTTCGCCGCTGGCCCGCGCCAGCGACGCGCCGGGTGGCGGCTTCCAC
This sequence comes from Kribbella sp. NPDC048915, assembly GCF_040649595.1. NCBI lineage: Bacteria > Bacillati > Actinomycetota > Actinomycetes > Propionibacteriales > Kribbellaceae > Kribbella > Kribbella sp. NPDC048915. The sequence goes on from NZ_JBEZFT010000033.1 coordinate 3,052, forward strand.
TGGGGCGCCGAGGCCTGGCACCAGGATCTGCCGCGCGGCGAGCGGGTCGAGGTCGGCGTCACCGGCACGATGGAGCAGATCCTGTTCGGTCCGTCCTGGGTCCCGGACGGCACGATGAACCTGGTCGGCGCCCTCAAGCGCGCGATGGCCACCACGGGCTACACGGAGCTCAAGGAGTTCCAGCGCGTCGAGGTCGTCGTCGGCTAGTGAGTGTCGGCGTACTGCTGCTGCACGGCTCCAGTGGTACGCCGGATCTCGACCGTGCCCGTTTGCTCGCGGGCGAGGGGTACGACGTTCGCGCGCCGCGGTGGACGGTGACGCACGAGGTGCCGCTGGAATCGCTCGGACTGGACGAGCTCGCGCATCATGATCGGCTGGTCGTGATGGGCAGTTCGTGGGGAGCCGAGGCGGCGCTGTTGCTGGGTGCGTTGGACGAGCGTGTCGACGCGGTGGTCGCGTTCGCGCCGACGGCGTACGTCTGGGGTCGTGTCCTGGAGAACGGCGACCAGAGGCCGGCCTGGACCTGGCAGGGTGCGCCGCTGCCGTTCGTGCCCTACGACGCGGACTGGCAGCCGGACGACGATCCGCCCAGCTACGTCGGCCTCTACCGGCAGAGCATCGAGCGGTACGCCGACGCCGAGCGCGCGCGGATCCCGGTGGAGCGCATCCGCGACCTCCTGCTGATCTCGGGCGGTGACGACCGGGTCTGGCCGGCGGTCGAGTTCGCCGACGAGATCGTCCGGTGCCGTCGCGACCGCGGCGCTCGCCCGACACGGACTGTCAGCAGCGCGGAAGCCGGGCATCGTGCGGTGCTGCCGGGTGAGGAGCCGAAAGCCGCCGGGCAGCGGATGGCCCGCGGTGGCACCGACGCCGCCGACCGTGAACTCGGCGCCCGCGCCTGGCCCGAGATCTTGCGTGTCCTCGCCGAGTGAGCGCGGAACGATCTGGTCTGGAAGGATTGCGCCATGGGATTGTTCAGCCGACGAAGCAGCAAGGACACCGACAATGTTGCCCTCGCCGCGGCGCGAGGCCGACTGTCCTCGGACGACGTCGATCAGGTGCGTTTCCTGATCACGACGAAGAAGACGGTGCATGCCGTCAAACTGATCCGGGACCGAACCGGTCTGGATCTGAAGCATGCCAAGGAGTTGGTCGACGACATCCGCCTCGGGCGCTACGTGCCGCCGACCACCGCGACACCGCCGGTGGTCCGCAAGCCGGGCGCCAACCTGGCCGAGCGGACCCGCGCGTTGAAGGCCGCGGGTGAGCTCCACCAGGCGACCGCGCTGGTGGTCTCCGAGACCGGCATGACCGAGCTGGAAGCTGGCCTGTTCGTCGGCGCGCTGAAGACCGACGTCCAGGACCAACCCGCCGCGGACTGACCCCTGCAGACTGACCCCTGCAGACTGACCCCCGCGGCCTCACCCTTGAGGACTGGCCTCTGAGGACTGGCCCCTGAGGACTGGCCCGGCGCGGATCAGCCCTTCACGTACGACAGCTTCTCCGCGATCAGGCCGTCGCGCAGGCGCAGTACGTCGACTCCCCGGACGTGGCCGGCGCCACCGTCCCACGAGTACTGCCAGCGGACCACCGCGCGGTCGTCGAGGACGACGAGCTCCTCGGTGTCGAACCGCGGATCGGTCGTGTCCGCGAACAGCTTCGCCCACTGCGCGCGGACCGCCTCGGCGCCCTCGAACCGCTCGCCGTCCGGCGCCGGTGACGTGGACTCGAACACGACGTCCTCGGTGACCAACGACATCACGGTGTCCAGGTCACCACGCCCGAAGGCCTCGCCGAACAGCTCGATCAGGTGCCGCGCCGGACTCCACCGCGGATCCCGCCCGAACGCCGCGAGCAGCGCCTCGGCCGGATCGGTGAAACCCTCCAGATGCGCCCCGATCATCCCCGCGGACCGATAGATGTCCTCCCGCTGGGCGAACCACTTCGCGACCTCGTCGACGATCTCGGCGTCCATCCGCGGCAGCGCACCGGTCGCCACGGCCAGGTCCCAGCCGTGGACCAGGTGGTCCGCGGCGAGTTGCCGCAGGTACTCGTACGGATCCTCGTCGCCGTACGACAGATGTACCTTGTCGATCGTCCGGGTCGCCGCGAGCTGCGCCTCCGCGGCCGCGGCCACCGCCGCGCCGGCCGGGTCGTTGTCGAGCAGGTCGCCGTCGAGGGCGTCCCCGACCTCGGCGATCGTCCGGCCGTCCATCAGCGGTACGGTCCAGCGCTCCTCGCCGACGACATGATTCACCAGCGTGCGGACATCCCAGTCCGCGCACGGCGTCGGTGCCGACCACTGGTCGGCGGTCACCCCCGCGACCAGCTCGGCGAAGTCGGCGACAGTCCGGTTGTGCAGCTCCACGACGTCCATGACGTTCCCCTCCCCAAGCGTCAGCGTCCGCCTGGCGAGCCAGTACGTCAACGGCCGAGCTGCAGTTGCTCCGCGGCCTCGTGGGCGTGGTACGACGCAGTCAGGTCGCCGGTCGCGGCGAGCAGGTTGCCGTGGTGCCGGTAGCAGGCCCCGGCCAGCTCCTTCATCGGCTCGCTCTCGTCGGTGAACGGGATCAGCGCGGTGGCGACCTCCGCGCACCAGCCGCCGAGGTCGAGCGCGATCTCGGTCCGGCCGGCCTGGAAGTACGCCTGCGAGATGTCCATCAGCAGCTGCGCCCAGATCGGGACGTACGTCGCGGTCTGGAACCGCATCCGGTGCGACTCGCGCTCCGACGAGATCGCGAACAGATAGTGCGCCTCGAGCCCCAGTGTGAGCGCGGTGTCGGCGTCCTGCGACAGTAACGGTTGCACCAGCTCGGCGAGTTCGGACGCGCGCTGCGCCGCGGACTCCGGGTCGGTCCGTCCGGACACGGTCGCCAGCGTCATCCCGGGCGCGGGTTCGCTGAGTGCCACGAGCCGGTGGTGCTGCTCGAACGGCCCGAGCTTGATCTCGGCGTTCTCCAGTGCGGCGACCAGCGTCAACGGCAGACCCCGGTCCAGCTCCTCGATGACGCGGCCCGCCGTCTCGGGATCCGTGTCGTACGCCGTGCGCAGGCAGGCCTCGCCCTCCAGGCGGCCGATGCTGCCCAGGTGCTTGCCCTTCCGCACCAGCGCGGCGACCAGCGTGCGCATGTCGGTCGCCGATTCGGAGTCGGCCAGCGTGTCGGCGGTCGTCAGGCCGATCTCGTCGGCTTCGAGCGCGAGGTCCAGCCGGCCCTCGGCGGCGTGTACGTCAGCCGACACGGCGGTCGCCGTACACAGGTAGCGGGCGTACGAGAGCGACTGCGGGCTCTCGTTGATCTGGTCCGCCAGTTGCAGGAACAGCTGCGTCGCCGCGTCCGCGGACGCCACTGCTAGGGCCGGGTCGCCGTACCGGCGCAGGATCAGTGCATTCATCGCGAGGACGCGCGCGAAGTCGGGCTGGTGCTTGAGGCCGTCCGCACCGCCGACGAGCTGGCCGTACGCGATCACCGCGCCGTCCATCTCCAGGACGGCGGTGGCGCCGTACCCGCGATGTGCCTGCGTCATCGCGCGCCGGGCGCGGACGTCGGCGAGGAAGCAGGTGGCGTCCAGGACACCCGCGTCCTGCAGCTCGGTGTAGCCGAGCTGCGCCTCGTGCAGCGCGGCCAGCGCCTCGTCGTGCCGGCCGGAGGCGTTCAGGGAGCCGGCCAGCTCGTACTGCGTCGCGGCCATCAGGTGCTTGGCCTCGTAGTGGTTCGGGTGCTCCTCGGCCCGCTCCCGGGCCAGCTCGATGACCCGCTGCTGGTAAGGCCCCGCCTCGTCGGCACGGCCTTCCTCGATCAGGACCTGGGCCGTCTGCAGCGCCTCACCGAGCTCGTCCTCAGGAGGCGTCCAGAGCCCCCCGCTATCCACCATCGTGACCTTCCACCCCTTCGCGTCTCAGCGGGTCAGCTTAACGCTCCTCTGATACTGACAGGGCCGATTACCGGCAGGTAGCCTTCGGGTATGAGCGACCAGACGTCGATTCCCGCGGATCCGGAGCTCGACCCCACCGCGTCGTACGCGACCGATCAGTCGGTGATCCGGCGATTGTCGGGGCTGTTGCGCGCCACCGCCGGCACCCGGACGTCGTACGCGCCGGCCACCGGTCAGCCGATCGCGGACCTCCCGGTGTCGAGTGCGGACGACGTCGCCGCCGCGGTCCGGACCGCCCGGAAGACTCAGCAGACCTGGCGCCGGGTTCCGCTCGCCGAGCGCGCCGCGATCCTGCTGCGCTACCACGACCTGGTGCTCGACCACCGGCACGAGCTGGTCGACCTGATCATCCGCGAGTCCGGCAAGGCGCGCAAGCAGGCGTTCGAGGAGCTCGCGCACGTCGCGCTGACTGCGCGGTACTACGGCCGCAAGGCGTTCGAGCTGCTCGAGCCGGAGCGCAAGCTCGGCATCTTCCCGCTGCTCACCCGCGCCGAGACGCGGTACGTCCCGAAGGGCGTCGTCGGCATCATCTCGCCGTGGAACTATCCGCTGACCATGGCGATCTCCGACGGACTGCCGGCGATCCTGGCCGGCAACACCGTCGTCCACAAACCCGACAGCCAGACGCCGCTGACCGCGCTGCGCGGCATCGAGTTGCTGTACGAGGCCGGTCTGCCGCGGGAGGCCTGGCTGGCGGTCAACGGCGACGGCCCGACCGTCGGCGGCGCGCTGATCCAGAACGCCGACTACATCTGCTTCACCGGCTCTACCAAAACCGGCCGCTTGGTCGCGAAGCAGGCCGGTGAGCGGCTGATCGGCTGCAGCCTCGAGCTCGGCGGCAAGAACCCGATGCTGGTACTGCGGGACGCCGACATCAACCGCGCCGCGGAAGGTGCCGTCCGGGCCTGTTTCGCGAACGCAGGCCAACTGTGCGTCTCGATGGAGCGGCTGTACGTCGCCGACCAGGTGTACGACGCCTTCGTCACGGCGTTCGTGGATCGGGTGCAGAACCTGCGCCTCTCGGCCGGTACCGGCTGGGACGTCGACATGGGCTCGCTGATCTCCAAGGAGCAACTGGAGACCGTCACGCGGCACGTCGAGGACGCCCGGGCGAAGGGCGCGACGGTGCTGGCCGGCGGGAAGCCGCGGCCGGACATCGGTCCGCTGTTCTACGAGCCGACCGTGCTGTCCGGGGTGACGCCCGCGATGGAGTGCTTCGACAACGAGACCTTCGGTCCGGTGGTGTCGATCTACCGGTTCTCCGACGAGTCCGAGGCGATCCAGCGCGCGAACGAGGGCGAGTACGGCTTGAACGCGAGCGTCTGGACGCGCGACGGCCGCCGCGGACGCGCGGTCGCGGCGCAGCTGATGGCCGGAACCGTGAACGTCAACGAGGGGTACGGCGCGACGTTCGGATCGATCGACACACCGATGGGCGGCATGCGCTCGTCCGGCCTCGGGCGGCGGCAAGGCGTCGAGGGCATCCGCCGGTACGTCGAACCCCAGGCGATCGCCACTCAGCGCGTCCTCCCCCTCGCCGCCTCCCACGGCCTGTCGGACGAAAAGTTCGCCGACCTGATGACCGGTGCCCTGCGCATCCTCAAGAAAATCGGCCGCCCATGACTGTGCCAACGCAGCGACTCCGTCGCGGGAGGTCATGGGGCTGTGGCTCCCGGTCTTCCTTCGTCGCTCTGGTCGCTTCGCTCCCTCCGCTCCTCAGTCCAGACCGGGAGGCCCCATGACCTGGGACTACGACGTCGTCGTCATCGGGTCGGGGTTCGGTGGCTCGGTGTCGGCGTTGCGGCTGACCGAGAAGGGGTATCGGGTCGCGGTTCTGGAGGCCGGTGCGCGGTTCGACGACGCCGGGTTCGCGAAGAACTCGTGGGACACCAAGCGGTTTCTGTTCGCGCCCAAGCTCGGCATGTACGGCATCCAGCGGATCAGCGCGCTGCGCGACGTGATCATCCTGTCCGGCGCCGGGGTCGGCGGCGGCAGCCTCGTCTACGCGAACACGCTGTACGAACCGCTGCCCGCGTTCTACGCCGATCGCCAGTGGGCGCACATCACCGACTGGCGGTCCGAGCTCGCGCCGTACTACGACCAGGCGAAGCGGATGCTCGGCGTCACGACGTACCCGGGATTCACGCCGGCTGACAAAGTGATGAAACAGGTCGCCGACGAGATGGGGGTGGGCGACACGTTCCGCCCGACACCGGTCGGTGTCTTCTTCGGCGAGCCTGGTGTCGAGGTCGACGACCCGTATTTCGGTGGTGTAGGCCCGCGCCGGAGCGGGTGCCTCAACTGCGGCGAGTGCATGACCGGCTGCCGGCACAACGCGAAGAACACCCTGACCAAGAACTACCTGTACCTGGCCGAGAAGGCCGGCGCCGAGGTCTACTCGCTCACCACGGTCACGTCGGTCGAGCCGCTGCCGGAAGCGGCAGGCGGCGGGTACGCGATCGACACCCGCCGGACGTCGAACCGCAAGGTCACGCACCGCTTCACCGCCAAGCAGGTCGTGTTCGCGGCCTCCGCGCTCGGTACGGCGAAGCTCCTGCACCGGCTGAAGGACGAGGGGAAGCTGCCGCGGCTGTCGGACCGCCTCGGCGTCCTCACCCGGACGAACTCGGAGTCGCTGCTCGGGGTGATCGCCCGCGACCGCGACGTCGACTACAGCCAAGGCGTGGCGATCACGTCGTCGTTCCATCCCGACGACATCACGCACATCGAGCCGGTGCGCTACGGCAAAGGCAGCAACGTGATGTCACTGCTGCAGACGGTGCTGACCGACGGCGACGGGGACCAGCCGCGCTGGCGGACCTGGCTGCGCGAGCTGCGCGTCCAGCGGAAGAACGTCCGTCGGCTGTACGACCTCAAGCACTGGTCCGAGCGGACCGTGATCGCGCTGGTGATGCAGACCGAGGACAACTCGATCACGACGTTCGGCAAGCGCGACCGGCTCGGTCGCTGGCGGCTGACTTCGAAGCAGGGCCACGGCGCCCCGAACCCGTCCTGGATCCCGGTCGCGAACCAGGTGGTCCGGCGGATGGCCAAGCTGATGAACGGTACGCCGGGCGGCACGATCGGGGAGCCGTTCAACGTCCCGATGACCGCGCACTTCATCGGCGGCTGCGCGATCGGCGACTCGCCGTCGACCGGTGTGGTCGATCCGTACCACCGGGTCTACGGGTACGACGGCCTGCACATCGTGGACGGCTCGACGATCTCCGCCAACCTCGGCGTCAACCCGTCGCTGACGATCACCGCACAGGCCGAGCGCGCGCTGTCGTTCTGGCCGAACAAGGGCGAGGAGGACCTCCGCCCGCCCCTCGGGTCGCCGTACGAGCGGGTGCGGCCGGTGCCGCCGGCGCACCCCGTCGTACCGGCCGAGGCGCCGGCGGCGCTGCGGCTGCCGATCGTGCCGAAACAGGCTGTGACGGATTCGTAACGGAACAGCGTGAATTCCAGGGAAATGAAAAAGCCTCAGCAGTAAGTTGCTGAGGCTTTGTCCTGGGATTTTGGCGAAAGGTCCGGAAAAGGGAGCAGGTCCCTCGGGAACGTTTCCGCCCAAATCGTTTCCCGAGGGACCCACTCAAGCCGGGGTGAGGCGCCCGGCGCTTTGGGATCGGGTCACCAACCATGGCTGGCGACCCGAGCTCTTGGTCACTACTTTACCTCCGATTTTCAAGAACTTCGGCCTTGTGACCACTCTGCGTGCTGATCGTAATGATCTGCTCTGGGGGCCGGCTTTATCGCTCTTGGTAACCGGGTGGCGGTCTTCCTTGCGGTAACCGCCTCTGCACACTTCAACGAGCCCGTCTACGGGGGGTTACGAAGTTCCGCAGAAAATTCCGGAATCTTTTTCCGGGTGGGTTCCGGGGGTGTGCGGAGAGTGGCGATCGGCGGTTGAGTCACCGGGCGGTCATCTGTTCCACGTGACGCCCGCCGCAGCCCCGCCGTACCCGCCTGTCTTACTGTGAGCCGACAGTTGAGCTGAGGCAGGAGAACCCGTGAGCGAGCGAACAACCGGCAGAGGCGACATCCTGGACGTGGCACGTGTTCAGGTCCTGGAGCAGGGCACCGGGCTGAGCCAGGAGCAACTGGTCGAGGTTCTCCACACCCCCGACGAGCGGTTGCCGGAGTTGCTCGCGCTCGCCCACGAGGTCCGGGTGAAGTGGTGCGGCGAGGAGGTCGAGGTCGAGGGCATCATCTCGCTGAAGACCGGCGGCTGCCCCGAGGACTGCCACTTCTGCTCCCAGTCCGGTCAGTTCACCTCGCCGGTGCGCGCGGTCTGGCTGAACATCCCCGAGCTGGTCGAGGCCGCGAAGGAGACCGCGAAGACCGGCGCCACCGAGTTCTGCATCGTGGCCGCGGTCCGCGGGCCGGACGACAAGCTGATGGCCCAGGTGAAGGCCGGGATCGACGCGATCAACGCCGAGGTCGACATCAACATCGCCTGCTCGCTCGGGATGCTCACCCAGGAGCAGGTCGACCAGCTCAAGTCGTGGGGTGTGCACCGCTACAACCACAACCTCGAGTCGGCCCGCTCGTACTTCGGCGACGTCGTCACCACGCACTCGTTCGAGGAGCGCTGGGAGACCTGCCTGATGGTGCGCGAGTCCGGCATGGAGCTGTGCTGCGGCGGTCTGGTCGGGATGGGGGAGTCGCTGGAGCAGCGCGCCGAGCTGGCCGCGCAGCTGGCCGAACTCGACCCGCACGAGGTGCCGCTGAACTTCCTCAACCCACGCCCCGGGACGCCGTTCGGCGGCCTGGAGGTGATGGACGGCAAGGACGCGTTGCGCACCATCGCCGCGTTCCGGCTGGCGATGCCGCGGACGGTTCTGCGGTACGCCGGCGGTCGCGAACTGACCCTCGGCGACCTGGGCACCCGCGAGGGGCTGCTCGGCGGAATCAACGCGGTGATCGTCGGCAACTACCTGACCACCCTGGGGCGCCCGGCCACCGCCGACCTCGACCTGCTCGCCGAGCTGAAGATGCCGGTCAAGGAACTCCAGAAGACGCTGTGAACGCGACCTATTGCGGGCATTGCGGCCGCCGGTTCGATGATGGCGACCACGCGGTCTGTGGGCGAGCGCTGCACCTGGAGCCGCCGAGGTATTGCGGCGAATGCCGGCGCCGCATGATCGTCCAGGTCCACCCGACGGGCTGGTCAGCACGCTGCTCAGTTCACGGAGTGATCACTCCGGGCTGAGTGCTTGCTCTCTCGAGTGGTGCGGCGAGCTGACCCAGGCGGTCGGATATCGTTGAATCGTGGGTCAGCTCGCTGAGATCGCCGTGCTTCCGGCGCTGGGAAAGGCGAGCTGGAGCGGCGCGCAACTCCTGCAGTACGAGGTCGCGCTCGAGGCCGTTCGGCAGGCGATCGGCCACTATGCGCAGCGGATCGCCGAGGCCGAGGCTGCTGGAGAATCTGCTTGCGACGAGATCGCGATGCTGCGTGCCGAACAGGCTGCCTGGGCCGCCCGCGCGCAGGATCTGGACCCGCTCGACACCGGTGCCGTGAAGCAGCTCCGCACCGACGCTGACGACCTCCTCAGTGAGGACGAGGACGGCGCGGGTGAGTGACGAGCGCTTCGTGCCGAGCGGATTCCCGGCCGGTGACGGCTGGCCGGCTGCCCCAGAGCCGAGCGAGTACGTGCTGACCGACGCCGACAGCGAGCGGATCTTCCGCGAGCGGATCGTGCCGGACCGGGTCGTCGGCACCCCGCAGGACCGCCCGGTGGCCGTCTTCGTCGCCGGGCAGCCCGGTGACGGCAAGGCATCGATCACCGCGATGGTGCGCAACGTGCTGGCCCGCCGCGGTCGGCCGGTCGTCCTGAGCGCCCTCGCGTTCGAGGCGTACCACCCGCGGTTGGCGCAGCCGATCACTGAGGTGCCGCCGACCACCGACCGCTCGGTCGAGATCGACGGTCTGCGCTGGCTGGCGCGGGCCGAGGAGCTGGTCATTCAGCAGCGGTACGACGCAATCTGCGAAACCGAGCTGGTTGATCCTTCGGCGTTTGTTGCGTCGGCACGTGCGTTGAAGGCTGCGGGATACCAGGTCGAGGTCGCGCTCCTTGCTGTCCACGAGGCCGTCAGCCGCCTCGGCGTACTGCAACGGCACCTCCGCGCCCTGGAGGCCTTCGGGTACGGGCGGCTGGTCAGCCCGAGCCGGCACGACGCCGGGTATGACGGCGTACTGCAGGCGGCCGCGCTCATCGACGAAGGCACCTGGGCGGACCGCGTCGGCGTACTGCGTCCGGACGGGCAGCTGATCTACGGCAACCAGCGCGACACCGACTGGCAGCAGCCGCCTCGTACCCCGGAAGCGATCACCTGGGAACGCGAACGTGCCTGGACCGTCGCCGAGTCCCGCGACTTCCTCGACGCCGCCAGCACCATCGAACGCTTCGGCCTGACCGCGCCGTACCAGTGGATCCGCGACGAGTCCGTCGAAGGTGCCCACACCGCCACCACCCTCGCCAAACCCCGCCTCGACCCCCTGGCCGTAACCCTCCACATAGCCAAAGCCGGCACGGCGTTCTGACTCTCTTCGCGCCGCCGGTCCGGAGGGGGCCACCCGCCCCCACGCCCGGCCCGCGGCTCGGCCTGGTGCCCGTCGCGCGCCGTGCTTCGTGTGTCGCGCCCACCCCGGGCCGGGTCCGGCGCGGCCCGGGTCCGGCGCAGCCCGTGTCGGCGCGGCCCGTGTCGGCGCCGGGGATTCGAGGTCGCCGGGCTGTCGCCCGGCTGTCGCCGCTGGTGCGGAAGCCTGTGGGCTGATTGCGTGCGGTGGGTTTACCCACCGTGTTGTGGGTTCCTGCATCTTCACACGGGTTAGGAACCCACCACGCGGTGGGTGAACCCACCCCGTGCGCCCCGTCCGGCGCCGCACTTCGTGTGTCGCCCCCGGCGCACCCCGTCCCGCGCACCCCGTCCCGCGCTCCCGCGCACCCCGTCCCGCGCGGCCTGGTCGGCGAGGGGAGGTGATGATCACATCGTGGGGGCCAGTGAGGTGGAAGCCGGCGCGCAGCGATTACCGTGGTGAATCCTCAGGATGGAGGAGGACGGTGTCACAGTCGGTCATTGGGTGGCGACAGCGGGACGCGGAGGTGCTGTGGCATCCGTACTCTTCGCTGACCGAACCGTCGCCGGTGCGGATGGTCCGCGGTGCGTCGGGCGTTCGTTTGCAGCTGGACGACGGTACCGGCGGTACCGGCGGTACCGTCGAGGCGATCGACGCGATGGCGTCGTGGTGGTGCATGATCCACGGCTACCGGCACCCGGTCCTGGATGCCGCGCTGAAGCAACAAGTCGACGATTTCAGTCACGTAATGTTCGGTGGGCTGACCCACGAACCGGCGATCCGGCTGGCGGACCGCCTGGTCGAGATCACACCGGAGCCGTTGCAGCACGTCTTCTTCTGCGACTCGGGCTCAGTCTCCGTCGAGGTCGCGATCAAGCTCGCGTTGCAGTACCAAGTTGCGCGCGGCAACCACGGCCGCACCCGGATGCTCACGGTCCGTGGCGGATACCACGGTGACACGTTCGCGCCGATGAGCGTGTGCGATCCGGTGAACGGCATGCACTCGCTGTTCACCGGTGCCCTGAAGGAACAGGTTTTCGGCCCGCAACCACCGGCCGGCTTCAATCGCCCCGCCGACGACCCGGAGTTGCAGTCCTGGGCCGACACACTCGCAACTCTCGCCGCCGAGCACGCGGACGAAATCGCCGGAATCATCGTCGAGCCGATCCTGCAAGGGGCCGGCGGCATGTACCCGTACAGCCCCGCCTGCCTGCGCGTGTTGCGCGAACTCGCCGACCGGCACGGCTTCCTGCTGATCTTCGACGAGATCGCGACCGGCTTCGGCCGTACCGGCACGCTCTTCGCCTCCGAACACGCAGGCGTCGACCCCGACATTCTCTGCGTCGGCAAGGCGCTGACCGGCGGGTACCTCACCTTGGCCGCGATGCTGTGTACGACGGACGTCGCGCACACCGTCTCGAACGGACCCGGCGGCGCGCTGATGCACGGTCCGACGTTCATGGCCAACCCGCTCGCTTGCGCGGTCGCGCTCGCGTCGATCGACCTGCTGCTGTCGCAGGACTGGCAGAGCCGGATCGAGGCGATCTCAAGCGGTCTCGAGGCCGGGCTGGCACCCGCTCGTGAGCTGCCTGCAGTGAAGGACGTACGGGTGGTCGGTGCGGTCGGCGTCGTCCAGCTGGGCGGGCCGGTGGATCTGCCGCGAATGACCGAAGCGGCGTTGCGACGCGGCGTGTGGGTACGCCCGTTCCGCGACCTGGTCTACACGATGCCGCCGTACGTCTGCACCGACGACGACATCGTGACCATCGCCGCCGCGATCACCGGCGCGGTGGAGGAGGCCGGCTGATGCTGGAGGAGTGGCTCGCCCCGAAAGCCGCGGCACTCGAGGCTCGCGGCCTCACCCGCCGGCTTCGTCCGCGCGCTGCCGATGAGCACCTGATCGACCTGGCCGGCAACGACTATCTCGGCCTGGCACGGGATCCGCGGGTGGTACAGGCCGCCGCGGACGCCGTACGGACTTGGGGCACCGGCGCGACCGCATCCCGTCTCGTCACCGGTACGACGACCCTCCACGAGGAACTGGAGCGCGCGCTGGCGTCGTACACCGGCCAGGAGTCCGCCCTCGCCTTCTCCTCCGGCTACCTGGCCAACCTCGGCGTCGTGACCGCTCTGGGCGGCCCCGGCACCCTGCTGGTCTCCGACGAACACGTCCACGCCTCCCTCGTCGACGCCTGCCGCCTGTCCCGCTCCCGCGTCGAGGTCGTCCCACACAACGACGTCGACGCGGTCGCGAAGGTACTTGCCGAGCGCAACGAACCGCGCGCGCTGGTGCTGACCGAGTCGGTGTTCAGCGTTCTCAGTGACGAGGCCCCACTGACCGAACTCGCCGCGGTCGCCCGCACGCACAACGCCGTCCTCCTCGTCGACGAGGCCCACGGGTTAGGGGTCACCGGCAACGGCCACGGTTCGGTCCACGCCTACGGCCTGGCCGGCCTCGACCACGTCGTCGTCACCATGACTCTCTCCAAATCCCTGGCCTCCCAAGGCGGCGTGGTCCTCGGCCCGGCCGTCCTCCGCGACCACCTGATCAACCGCTCCCGCCCCTTCATCTACGACACCGGCCTCAACCCCGCCGCCTGCGCCGCCGCGCTGGCTGCCCTCGATATCCTCCAATCCGAACCCCACCGGCCCGCCGCGATTCACCAGGCCACTGCTCACCTGGCCGGCGCCTTCAACCTGCCCGCGCCTTCCGGACCTGTCGTCTCGATCCCGATGCCAGGTCCTCAGGAGACCGTCGACGCAGCGGCCATCTGCCTCGCCAAAGGGGTGAGGGTGGGCAGTTTCCGCCCACCCTCGGTCCCGGACGGCATCAGCCGGCTGCGCCTCACCGCCAACGCCGCACTGACCCCAGAGCAACTTGACCGCGCGTGTGACGTCGTGCAGCGGGCTGTGCGGGAAGCACCCGAGGCTAAGGTTGGAGCGGCGTCGAATCAGGTCGAGCCAGTTCGACGCCATTCCTGACGACGAGTTGCGGGAGCCGACTCAGAGTGCGTCGGGGGTTGCGGCCTGGACGACGCCCTCAACCGCAGCGCCAACAAGGACCGTGGGATCTCCTGTCTTCCAGTGACTCAGGACGAACTGACGACTGCCTGACTGCGGTCGAAACTCGAGGATTTCGTGTCGAGCGGCCCACGGCCGATGCCAGGTGCCCTGGACGAAGTCCGCACGCTTGCCGTCGACGAGATTCCAATAGCCCCCACGCGTCTTGTCTATGGACCGCGTGCGCCAGACGGCCGGATCCAGGCGCTCCGGATCGGGGCCTGTCGGCCGGAACTGCAAGAACTGCTCGTCGATCTCGCCGATCAGATCAAGGCTCCGCGCGCGATGGCCGGTGCGTCCGGGCACCGTCTCCATCGGAAGCGTCCAGGCAAGGTTGACCTCGCTGAGCGGGCGACCCCGGCCGTCCGTCTCCGGCACCGTCCGATAGCGGGCAGCCTCTTGGTCATCTGCATCGGCCGGCACGAACCGCAGGTCGGCGAGGTACAGCCGGCCGATGGTCTTGTCCGCACGCCGTGCGTAGCGGTAGCCACCCGCAGTCTGCTCGTCGATCGGACCGGACAGAAGAGTAACCGCTTGGCCAGCGTTGTCCACCTTCGGCCGCGGCTGGATGGCTGTGCTCGGGTCCTCGATACGGACTCCGATCCGGGCCTGGGACGATGCGATGATGAGGTTCATCTTCGATCGCAGCGCGGCGCCGTCGATGGCCTGGGCCGGGTCGACCGGTAGTACCCCCATGAGCATCGCCATGAGGTCGTCGATCAGCGTTGCGAAGAGGGCGTCGGCCAAGAGATTGGCGAGGTCGGTGACTGCGAGAATGTCACGCTCCAGCGTCTGCTTCAGCTTGTCGAGCATCTGCCTGTGGAAGTTCTCGAACTTGCTGACGTCCTTCATCGTCAGGTCGCCGGCTCTCCTGAGCCGTTCTTTCTGATATTGATCCACGGCCGTTGAGATGATCGCAACGACGCCGTCGATGGCTTTGGACACGATTTGGCTGTACGGGACCCACTCGAGTGCCACCGCGACGATGGGCCGCGCCAATTCGAGGATCAAGTCGAGCTCGCGTTTGGTTTTGTCCGCGAGCAGGCGGGCGATCAGCAGGTTGTCGGTGTCGTGTTTGGCCAGCATGTTCCCGAGGCCCTCGTCCTTCAGAACCTCGTCGATCTGCCGGTTCACGTCGGCCGAAATGGCCAGCTTGTCGACCACAGCCTTGCCGGCTCGGGCGGCGACCATGCTCCACTTGACGCCCGCGGACGCGGCCTGTGTGTGAGGGTCCGGCACGGATCCGATGGCGTCGCCTGCCCGTGCGGTCGCATTGATTCCCTGGTCGAAGACCTTGAGTGCGGCCTTCAGGAACTGGTGTCGTTCGTCGGGATGCTCGACGACCCAAGCCTTGACGGTCAGATGGCTGACGAAGTCCAGTGCGGACTGCATGAGGGCGTCCGCACGCTGACCGAACCTGCTTGCGTAGTTGAGCGTCAGGACGAACAGCCTGGCCAAGCGCAGGTTGAGGTCTTCGATCCTGACGATGACATCCTTGCCTCCGGGGACATTCTCGTAGGCGACGATCAGGGACTGGACCTCGTTGATACGGCGACCGGCCTCGTCCCGGTGCAGGGCGGCCATCTCAATGGCCGTGAGCAGATCGCCGCCGGTCCCCGTCTTGATGGTTGCTTCCCATTCATTCAGAGTGCGGACTCCCTGCTCCACCTCGTCGTAGAGCTTCTGTTGATCCTTGAGCAGCTGAACGATTTTCGCCAGTGCGACCCGTCCAGGTGCGAAGGGCCGGATCGCGGTCGAGTGCGGTCCGGGCGGTGCGATCGACATCGTCGCCGGCGCCGGCGGCGCGATCACCATCGACGGCGGTGCCGAGCTGACCTTGAAGGCGCAGCAGCTCAACCTGCAGGGCACCAGGATCAGCGTGAACGGCACCGGACCGGTCGAGGTCAAGGGCAAGCCGATCAAACTCAACTGACGGGGGAGGTGACCATGCCGACGACGGCAACGGATACGCCGACAGGGCTCGGGTTCCCGCTCGACTGCGGACTGGGCAGGTTCGCGGTCGCGCGCGGGACCGACAAGCTCGAGCAGAACATGACTCAGATCCTGCTCACCTATCCGGGGGAGCGGGTGATGCGTCCGGACTTCGGCTGCCGGCTGCGCGACTTCGTGTTCGACAGCATCACGCCGGCCTCCGGAGTCTGGCTGGCCGATGAGGTGCGGCGTGCCCTGACCGCCTGTGAACCGCGGGTCGCGGTCGAGCACGTGGACGTCGTACCCGACGAAGCCGTCGACGGGCTGGTCCACCTGGTGATCGGCTACCGGAATCTGGCGGACGGGGACGATCGTGAGTTCGTGGTCGACTTCCGGACCGATCGAGCACTGAACCCGGAAGGCGGCGACTGATGGGACTGCCGGCTCCGGACCTCGACGATCGGCGGTACGACGACCTGCTGGCGGACGCGGTCCGTCTGGTCCGCCGATCCTGCCCGGGCTGGACGGACGAGAACCCGTCCGATGTCGGCATCGCGCTCCTGGAGGCGTACGCGTTCCTGACCGACGGACTGTTCCAGCGACTGAACCAGGTGCCGGACCGGCTCCGGCTGAAGTTCTTCGAGCTGATCGGATTGCGCCTGGTGCCGCCGACGCCGGCGACCGTTCCGGTCACCTTCTGGCTCACGGCACCGGCCCGCGCACCGCTGACAGTTGCTCAGGGCACCGAGATCGGCACGGTCCGGACCGAGGCCGAGCCGTCGGTGATGTTCACGACGAGGGCCGAGCTCACCATCGGCCCGTGCACGGTGGATGCCGTCCTGACCCGCACCGTCGCGGACCCCGAGCCGCTCGACCGTGAGCTGAACGGCGATGTCTTCGCTGCCTTCAGCGACCCGCCGGTGGCCGGGGACGAGTTGCTGATCGGTCTCGACGTGGCTGCGCCGACGGCCGCCGTCCAGCTCGACTACGCCGGTCAGACCGAAGGGCTCGGCATTGATCCGAACCATCCGCCGCTGGTGTGGGAGGCCTGGACCGGTGCGGGCTGGACCTCGTGTGACGTCGAGCGCGACGACACCGGTGGGCTGAACCGCTCCGGTTCGCTGGTGCTGCATGTGCCGGCGGAGCATCAGGTCACCACGATCGCGGGACGCCCCGCCGGATGGGTCCGCGCGCGGGTCGTCGACGCGGAGGACGATCAGCCGCCGTACTCCGCATCACCTCAGGTACGTCGGCTCGCGGCGGACTGCATCGGCGGTACGGCGGACGCGGTCCAGGCGGAGTTGGTGTCCGACGAGGTACTCGGCACGTCGGAAGGCGTCCCCGGCCAGATCTTCGCGGTCCGGTCGGTGCCGGTGCTCGCCGGGCTCGGCGAACCGGTTGTCGAGATCAGTTCGGACGACGGGTGGCAGGAGTGGACCGCGGTCGACTCCTTCGCGAACAGCGGACCGGACGACCGGCATTTCCGGCTGGACGCCGTACCGGGCGAGGTCTCGTTCGGGCCGGTGGTGCGGCTGGCGGACGGCGGATTGCGCCGGTACGGCGCCGTTCCGGCGAAAGGCGAGACGATCCGGATCCGCGAGTACGCGACCGGTGGTGGCGTGCGCGGCAACGTGCCGGCCGCGGCGATCGCCACCCCGAAGTCGTCGATCCCGTTCGTCGCCGCGGTAGAGAACCGGGTCGCGGCGCGCGGCGGTACCGACGGCGAGTCGGTCGCCGAAGCGGTCGACCGGGCGCCGATCCTGCTCCGGACCAGAGGACGGGCGGTGACGGCGGAGGACTACGAGGCGTTGTCGCGGGAGGCGGTTCCGGACGCGGCGCGGATCCGCTGCATCACCGCCGGTGAGGGTACCGCGGCCGGAACCGTCCGGGTCCTCGTCGTACCGGCAGCGGCGCAGCAGGACGGCGTCATCAGCTTCGCCGATCTCGTCCCGCCGGTACCGCTGCTCGAACGGCTCGCGGAGCGGCTCGAGCAGGTCCGCCTGATCGGGACCCGGGTCTCGGTCGAGCCGCCGCGCTACCGCGGGATCACGGTCGTCGCGCGACTGGTGGCCCGGTCGCGAGTGGACAAGGAGCGGGTCCGTCGGGATGCGCTGGCCGCGCTGTACACGTTCCTGAATCCCTTGCCCGGCGGCGGTTTCGACGGAGCTGGGTGGGAGTTCGGGCGTCCGGTGCGGTCCGGGGACATCTATGCCGTACTGCAGGCGGTGCGGGGGGTCCAGGCCGTCGAGGACATCCGGTTGTTCACCGCGAACCCGGTCACGCGCGAACGCGGTACGGAGCAGACCCGGGTGGAACTCGAGCGCAACAGCTTGGTGTTCTCGTTCGAGCATCTGGTGAAGGTGGAGGACCACTGATGCTGATCTGTGGAGAGTGCGGCCATCAGAACGCCGACAAGGACACGTTCTGCGGATCATGTGGCGCCTTCCTGGAATGGAACGCCGAGCGGACCGCGCCCGAGCCGGTGGCGACCACGCCCGAACAGCTCGAACCGTTACCGGTGAAGGCGTCACTGGCGACGCGGATTCGGCGCGCGACGTTCGAACTCGTCGGCGGCACCGCAATCCCCGACAACTCCATGCCGGCCACCAAGGCGGCCCCCGGAGCCCAGCCCAAGCCGGGAGGCCCCACCCCACCATCGCCGCCAGGCCGCCCGGCACCGCCGGCGCCGCCCGGCGCACCTCCGCCACCTCCGCCGCCCCCTCCTGCACCGCCGGGCGCTGCGCCGCCTCCGCCGCCGCCAACACCACCTCCGCCACGCGCGACGCCGGGTGCCGCAGCGCCGCCACCGCCACCACCGCCGCCACCTCCGCCGCCAACACCTGCGCCGAAGCCGCCGGTGCCGTCTCTGGAGGGCCTTCCGGAGCCACAGGGGTCTGCGGAGCCTCCGCCGGTCGCACGGCTGGCCGCGCCGGTGGTGGAGCGCGAGGACCTCGCCGAAGTGGAGCCGCAACCCGTCAAGGCCCGGCCGGCACCGGTACGACGGGCGACGCCGAGCAGCAAGCTCAACCCGGGCGACCTGATCTGCGGCGACTGCGGCGAAGGCAACGCGCCGGACCGCAAGTTCTGCAGGCGGTGCGGTCACTCACTGGCCTCTGCTGAAGTCGTCAAGACACCGTGGTGGCGGCGGCTGCGCCGGCGACGTCGTCCACGCACGATGGTCGCAGGCTCGCGCCCTGCGCGCCCCGGCGAGAGCGCGGCACCCCGGGTGTTCAGGACGGCACTGCGACGCGTCCGTGCCGCCGTGGGGATCCTCATGCTGACCTTCGTGTTGTTGAGCGGCCTCTACCCACCCCTGCGGACGTACGTCGTCCAGCAGGCCTCCAACGTCAAACAGAAGATCAGCGGGGTGGCCGAGTCCGCGTTGGCGCCGATCCGCCCGGCCGCGGTCCAAGGCAGCAAGGCCACGGTCGGCCATCCGCCCAAGGCCGCGTTCGACACGTTCACCAACACGACCTGGGCCGCGCCCTGGAACCAGAAAACACCGCCGACCCTGACCGACCAGCTCGATCACGCCGTGGCGCTGCGCAAGGTCATCGTCAGCAACGGGGACAAGAAGAACTTCGCCGCCCTGATCCGTCCGGCCACGCTGCAGTTCAGGTATTCCAACGAGCAGACCGAGCTGATCACGCTCGCCGACACGCCCGAGCCGCAGGAGTTCACCCTCCGCAACGGGATCGGGGTCAACCAGCTCACCGTCATCGTGGTGTCGGTCTACCCCGCCCAGGGCGCTCGCGATCTGGCCCTGTCCGAGATCGAGCTGTTCGGCATCGGCTGACCGGCCCGAACCGTGCTGCACGACGGAGAAGACCGATGCGAGGTACGTCGCTCGAGCTGGCCACGCCGTATCCGTTGGGATCGCTGTTGCCTCCGGTACTGCAAGAAGATCCACTGCTGATGCAGTTCACCGCAGCGGTGGACTTCCTGCTCGCCCCTGCCATCAGCTCACTGGACTGCCTGACGGCGTACGTCGATCCCGCACTGGCGCCACCGGATGGGCTCGGCTGGTTGGCCGGGTGGGTCGGTGCGGACCTGATCGAGACCTGGCCGATCGCAACGCAGCGCGCCGCGATCGCGCAGGCTGTGGAACTTCAGGGCGGCCGCGGAACGGTCGACGGGCTGCGGCGCCACCTGATGCTGCTCGCCGGGACGGATGTCGAGGTGACCGACACCGGCGGCGTGACGTGGTCGCTGGAGCCCGTTGACGACCTCGGTCCGCAACCCACTCCGCAAGTGTTCGTGGTTGTCCGCAGCAACGAAATTACCCGGTCCGCGCTCGATGCCGCGGTGGACGCCGCGAAACCGGCTCACGTCACCCACGAGGTTCGGCTCGAGCCGGTCAGCGACGAGAGGTGAATCCCGGCGGTTGAAAGCTGCCCGATACGACGAGCAGCGACGCTTGCGCGCGGATCGACGTACCGGCCACGGTTGCGATCACCGGCCGGCTGCCCGGACTCGTCTGCGGGAACACCAGCAACGGAACCGACAATCTGCCGTCCGCACCGACGGTCGTGGTCGTTCGCAGCTCGGTGCCCGGCGTGGTCACGGTGAGCGTCACCGACGAGCCCGGCGGGAACGCCCGTCCGGTGACCAGCGTGACCCGGTTCGGCCGCACCACCGCCGGGTTCACCATCAGAGTCGGCACGGCGGCCCGGCTCGACAGTTGTACCAGCCGGGAGTACGACGGGTCTGCGGCGGTGACGGCGAGTACGCCGGACCGCGCTCCAGGCGCCTGCGGTGTCGAGCCGACCTCGATGGCGCAGGTGTCGCCGGGATTCAGCCGCTTTCCGCGACAGGTAGTGGCGGCGACGGCGAAGTCCCCGGCAGTGAAACGAGGGCCGGTCAGGATGCCGATCGCCGCGATCGTGATGGGTGTCGTCGCCTCGTTGCGGACGGCAACCGTCCGCGGCGCGATCGATACCAGAGCGGGGCCCACACCACCGAGATCCACTGGATCCGGTGTGACGACCAGACCGCCGGAC
Organism: Kribbella sp. NPDC048915; assembly: GCF_040649595.1. Lineage (NCBI taxonomy): Bacteria > Bacillati > Actinomycetota > Actinomycetes > Propionibacteriales > Kribbellaceae > Kribbella > Kribbella sp. NPDC048915. The sequence goes on from NZ_JBEZFT010000033.1 coordinate 23,557, forward strand.
GGCCTCGGCGCGGACGGCGTCGGATTCGGCGGCGGTGGACCCGGCGGGACAGGAACGGCGTCGGCCTGCAGCGGGAGATCGGTCCGCGTTCCGTCTCGCTGCTCGATCCTGAGGATTGCCTGTTTCGCGCCGGTGGAAGTCGGCCGGAACTCGACGGTGAGCTGGCAGGTGTCTTCGTTGTGCAGGGTCGCGCCTGCACAGTTTTCGGCCGCCCCAACCACGAAGCCGGAATCGCCTGCGATCCGCAGCGCGCTGATGGTGAGGGGGCCGAACCCGGTGTGCTGCAGGGTAATCGTCCGCGCCGCCGCGCCTCCCACCTGAACCGCGCCGAACACGGTTGCCTGGCTGGTGACCCGAGGCCGAAGGAGCCGGGCGAAGGCAGCGCCTGCGCAGCACGGTGGCGAAACCAGGTCGGCCGCGGCACTGCTGAAGACAACGACCGATCCATCCGCGGACAGGCGTGGCGATCCACTTGGTCCGTCGGCAGGACAGGGCTCCTGAGTGCAGCCGCCCGCGGCAGGGGAACCGAGTTCGCTGGGAAGCCTCGGCAGCTTGGACTCGGTTCGGGTCGCGTCCAGGGTGAGGTCGCGCAGCAGGATCGAGCTCTCGGTGCCCTTCCGCGCCGAACCTTGGTACGCGAGGTATCGACCGTCCGTGGACAGCGCGGGCGCGGTTCCTTCCGCGGGTTGCCCGGTGTCGTCGGTGGACGCGATGGAGGCGGCCACCGGTGCGCCGGGCCCAGGGCCGAGCCGTCCGGTGCCGGCCGGGTCTCGATCGACCACGACCGTCACCACGGGTCCGGCGGGAGCAAGCGCGTGCTCGTAGGCGATCAATCGCCCGGATCCCGAGATCGCCGGGTGCGCCGCCGTACCCGAGAAGCTGCCGTCCGGCAGGTAGTCGATGCGAACGTTCCGCGCCGCGGCCAGCTCGTAGGCCTGGATCGAACCAGCCGGATCGGGACAGTCGAGCGAGGCCTCCGGGCAGGCGCCGTCGGTGAACACCAGGTGCCGGCCGTCCGCGGACACCTGCGGCGATTCCGCCCGGCCGCCGGACTCCGGGTGGACGAACGCGGTGGGATCCGGTGGGAGCGGCCGGCCTTGCGGATCGAGGACCAGCCGGGTGACCGCGATCCGCGACGACGTTCCACCCGAGACCTGTTCGCGCCAGGCCAGCACGGTGCCGGCCGCGGACAGGCTCGGCTCCGAGCCGGTGGACCGGTCCGGCGCCGTCAGATACAGATAGCCGAACTCCATCAGTCCGTCGGGACCGATCTCGTCGAAGACTCCGTCGTTGTCCGGATCACGGTCGCAGATGACGATCCGCTGCAGCCATCGGCCGTACCAGTCGCGCAGGTTGCTCGCCTGGCTGTCGAACGCGACGTACCGGCCATCGGCCGAGATCGCCGGGTGCAGGCTGTCGGCGTTGCCGCCCTCTTCGGTGACGGCGGCTCGGATCGGCACGGAGTAGCCCCGGAACGCGAACGAGGTCTGCGGGATTCCCCGGCTGATCAGCACCGTGCGTCCCGGTCTGCGGCGGTCGCGGACGTAGATGTTGTACGGCGTGTTCGGTCCGGGCTGCACAATCGGGTCAAGTGCAGCCCGCGATGCGAAAGCGACCTGCGTGCCGTCGGCCGAGACCACGGGGGTAGTCGCCGGCCCGGCAGATTCGTTGCCGTCGGCACCTGTCGAGACGACCTCCGTGACACCCGGGGCGACCGCTGCGGCGCGTTGGGCGGTGCGCGCAGGAAGACTGCTGGCGACCACGACGACCACGACGACCACGGCGATCCCGAGGACGAGCCCGGCTCGACGCACCACGACGGTCTCCCCTCGCTCGGTCAGCGTTCCGATCGTAGGGTCGGTCGGCGACCGCCGGGTGCCCGATCGCCGGAGCCAACGGGCGGCGGCCGCGGCCCGATCGGGCAGCAATCGTGACGCTTCGGGTTAGCCCGTCGTGGCTGCCGGCTGCCGTGGGTCCGGCGGCACGCTGGTCGGCATGGCAGCCACGGTGACGTTGTCGACCGAGTCGCTCGCAGTTGTGCCCGGAGAGACCGGCAGCTGCGAGATCCGCATCACGAACACCGGCCGGCTGGTGGATCAGTTCTCGCTCCGCCTGGTCGGCGTGGACGGCGACTGGGTCACCCTCGAGTCGGCCACGCTGAACCTGATGCCGGGCAGCAGCGGCCAGGCGTCGATCACGTTCGCGCCGCCGAAAGCGGCCGACGTGCCGGCCGGTACGCACGGGTTCGGGGTCCGGGTCGTGTCCCGGGAGGACCCGGACGCCTCGGTCGTCGCGGAGGGCGCCGTCGACGTCGCGCCGTACCGGGAGATCGTCACCGAGCTCGTGCCGGCCAAACGCCGGGCCCGGCGCCGGGCGAAGTTCCGGCTCGCGGTCGACAACCTCGGCAACAGCGAGACCGAAGTACAGATCGGCCTGCGGGATCCCGACGACGAGCTGGTCCTGCGGACACGGCATCCGGTGATCCTGGCGGAGCCGGGCACCGCGACCCTTGTGAAGTTGAGCGCTGTGCCGCAGCGCCGGTTCTGGCGGGGGCAGCCGAAGATGCTGCCGTTCGAAGTCATTGCGACGCCCACCGCGGAGGAACCGGTCAAGGCGACCGGGGTGGTGCAGCAGGAACAGCTCATGCCGAAGTGGCTCCTGCCGGCGCTGGCCGCGGCGGTCGTCCTTGCCGTGGCTCTCGTCGCCGCGTGGTATGCCTTGCTCAAACCCGCGGTGCAGTCGGTGGCCACCGAGCAGACTCAGCAAGAAGTCGCCCGCGCCGAGACCGCGGCGTCGAAGGCGAGTACCGCGGCGGACAAGGCGACGGCTGCAGCGACCGTGGCGCAACAGGCCGCCGGGATCAGCCCGAGCCCCACCCCCGGTACGAGCGATGGCGGCGGCAAGCCGAGCGTGGAGCCGACCGGCTCCCCGACCAGCAGGCCGAGCGGCGGGCCGGGTTCCGGTACGCCGCCGGCCACCGCGCGGCCCGGCCCGGCCGTCACCCCTCCGGCCGGGCCGGCGCCGCTGAGCTTCCGGATCGCGTCCGATGCGAAGCCGGTGACCGACGGATCGTTCCAGCCGTTCACCTACACCGCGCCGCCGAAGAAGACCGTCCGGATCACCGACCTGGTCCTGCAGAATCCCCGCGGTGACAACGGGATTCTGCGGATCATCATCGGCCAGAACGTTCTGCTGGAGACCGGACTGGCCAACTTCCGGGACCTCGACTACCACTACCTTCAGGCGCTCACCGCCGCGCCGGGACAGGCGGTCGTCGTCGCGGTGAACTGCACCGCGCCGGGTCCCGGGTTCGATCGATGTACACCGTCGGTCTCGTTCTCCGGACAGCTCGTCTAGATCAAGCCTTCCTTGAGCGCGTACGCGACCGCGTGGGACCGATTCCGGAGCTGGAAGCGCGTGGTGACGCCGTGCAGGACGTTCTTGACCGTCCGCGGTGAATAACTCAGGCGGGCCGCGATCTCGTCGGTGTCGTAGCCTTCGGCCACCAGTTTGAGGATCGCGCTCTCCCGCGGCGACAGACCGGCCAGGCGGAGACCGCGCGGGGTCAGGACGTCGTTCTGCATGTGTGAGACCTGCCGGAACAATCGGGTCAGCAGATCGGCCGGCAGTTCGGCCTCGCCGGCCGCGGCTCGGCGGACCAGTTCGGCCAGCCGATCCGGTGTGACCTCGGCCCGGCGGATCAGTGCGCAGACGCCGGCCTCGATCACGGCGATCAGGTCCGCGTCGTTGAGGGTGGCGACGACCAGAATCAGTTTGTCCAGACCGCGCCGGCGCAGGTCGCCGAGGGCTGCGATCGTGGGGCCGTCCGGAGTTTCGGCCGCGACCACCGCGACCACGGTGCTGTCCAGTTGCTCGGCGCCGACGACATGGATCTCCGGCCGGAAGCGGAGTTGGCTCTCCAGCCCGGACCGTGAGATCGAATCGGCGGAATACACGTAGACCGGAACGCGAAGACCCATCATTCCTCCCCAGGTGATGCGACGGATCAACAATGCGTGATGGATCGACTACTCGCCCTAGGGTCCATCCCTAGGCTCGCTCCCGGGCCGCGCGGGCCGCCGTCCTACACTCGGCAGATGCCTCGGATCCAGATCGTCACCGGTACCGACACCGGGGTGGGGAAGACCGTTGTTACTGCGGCGTTGGCTGTTCGGGCCGGTGGGGTGGACGCGGCCGTGGCCGTGGTGAAGCCGACGCAGACCGGGGTGGGGGTGAACGACCCGGCAGATCTGGACGATGTGCATCGGTTGAGCGGGTTGGTGAAGTTGCACGAGGGGGTGCGGTTGCGGGATCCGTTGGCGCCGACGGCGGCGGCGCGGCGGGAAGGAGTGCGGTTGCCGTCGGTGGTTGCGCATGCCCGGGCGATCGACGAGCTGACCGGGACGAACGAGACCGTGCTGGTGGAGGGAGCCGGCGGCCTGCTCGTCGGGATAGATGCCGAGGGCAAGCATCTGGCGGATCTGGCGCAGCACCTGACCACGCCGTTCGGGTTCGTCGTGGTGGTGCGGGCGGGGCTGGGGACGTTGAATCACACCGGGCTGACGGTCGAGGCGTTGCGGTCGCGCGGACTGCCGATCGACGGCTTGGTGATCGGGTCGATGCCGGCGGCGCCGGACCTCGCCGAGGAATGCAACCTGGAGGATCTGCCGGCGACGACCGGGGTGCCGATCATCGGCCGGATCCCTGCTGGGGCAGGGGCGATGAGCCAGAAAGACTTCGTTGCCGCCGCACCGGGATGGTTCGAGTGAACCGCGGCGTGGCTCGAGTGCGCGGCTGCGGTCGATGAACGGTTGCCCGGCGCGGTACGACGAGACGCTCGGCTACTGGGTGGTCGACGACCCGGAGCTGGCGCGCGAGGTGATGCTCGATCCGCGGACGTTCCGGCCGGACAACGCCGTACTCGCACATACACCGCTGTCGGTGAAGGCGTTGCGGGTGTTGTCGGGCGTCGGGTTCGCTCTGCCGCCGACCCTGGCCAACAACGCGGGGGAGTCGCACCGGCCGATCCGTGCCGCGGTGGCTCGGTTCTTCAGTCCGGCGCGGGTCGCTGCGGTCGAGTCGTACGCGCGGGAGCTCAACGCCGTACGAGTGGAGGCAGCGGCTGCTGCGCTGGCGGACGGTCAGGAGGTGGATCTGGTCCAGGCGATCGCCGCCGAGCCGCCTGCCCTCGTCGTCCTGCGGTTGCTCGGGCTGACGGATGTCGACGTACCGGCGCTGAAGGCGTGGAGCCTGGACTCGCTGGAGTTGTTCTGGGGTACGCCGGACGCGGATCGGCAACTGGAGCTCGCGCACAGTGCGGCGGAGTTCTACGCGTGGCTCAGGTCGCGTACGGCGGCTGCGCGCGGTACGGCCGGCGACGACCTGTTCGGGGCGATGGTCGGGCTGGGGCTGACGGACGAAGAGGTGTGCGCGGTCGGGTACTTCCTGCTGATCGCCGGGCAGGAGACCACGACGCAGCTCATCTCGACGGCCTTTCGGCGCTCGCTGGGTGCGCCGGGTGATCCTGCGGAGACGGTCGAGGAGGTACTGCGGGACGCGTCGTCGGTGCCGACCTGGCGCCGGATCACGGCCGACGCGACGACCCTCGGTGAGGTGGACGTACCGGCGGGTGCGCCCGTACTGCTGGGGCTGAGCGGTCACGGCGGACCGGCGGACCTTGCGTTCGGGATCGGTGTCCACCGCTGTCTGGGGGCTGGGTTGGCGCGGATGGAGACCCGGGTGGCGCTGGAGTGTGCCAGTCCGGTGCTGTCGGCGGTGCGGTTGGTCGAGGAGCCGCCGATGATCGACCTGCTGTCGTTCCGGGCGCCGAAGCGTCTCCGGGTCGTAACGCGCGGTAACACCACGGACACCTCGCGCCACTAGCGTCGCGTGCTGTGAGCTTCCCGACGCGTCGCCGGGTCCGGTTGTGGTTCGGCCCGCATCCGATCGCCGACTTCATCGGCGCGCCCGCCGCGGCCGCCCGGCACGAGGCCGCGATGCGTCGCCGGTTCCCCGGGCTCGAGGTCACCAACGAGCCGCTGCCGGGCGCGCGTCCGGTGAGCGGCCCGCAGCCGACCGGGCGTCCGGTGAGCGGCCCGCAGCCGACCGGGCGTCCGGCGAGCGGGCGCCCGGCAGGTGGGCGTCCGGGTGGGCGTCCGGCGGATTACAGCCCTGCTGACCTGCACCGATAGGCTTTGCGCGTGGCCCACGACATCCCGCAGCACGAGTTGGTCCTGGTCGTCGACTTCGGCGCGCAGTACGCGCAGCTGATCGCCCGCCGGGTGCGCGAAGCGAAGGTGTACTCCGAGATCGTGCCGCATTCGATGCCGGTCGAGGAGATGCTCGCCAAACAGCCGAAGGCGATCATCCTGTCCGGCGGTCCGCAGTCGGTGTACGCCGAGGGCGCGCCACGGGTCGATTCGCACCTGTTCGAGGCCGGCGTCCCGGCGTTCGGGATCTGCTACGGCTTCCAGGCCATGGCACAGACGCTCGGCGGCGAGGTCCGCCGTACCGGCCTGCGCGAGTTCGGCCGCACCCCGGTCACCGTGAGCGAGGCGGGCACGCTGCTGTCCGGCATCCCCGAGGACCTGAACGTGTGGATGTCCCACGGCGACGCGGTGCACGCGCCGCCGGCCGGATTCGCCGTACTCGCCGCGTCCGAGGGCGCGCCGGTGGCCGCATTCGAGGACCTGGACCGGCGGCTCGCGGGCGTCCAGTGGCACCCGGAGGTCCTGCACTCGCAGGCCGGCCAGGCGGTGCTGGAACACTTCCTGTACAACATCGCCGGCTGCAAGGGCGACTGGACCACGACCAACGTCGTCGAGGAGCAGGTCGAGCTGATCCGCCAGCAGGTCGGCGACAAGCAAGTGCTGTGCGCGCTGTCCGGCGGCGTCGACTCCGCGGTCGCCGCGGCGCTGGTCAGCAAGGCGATCGGCGACCAGCTGACCTGCGTGTACGTCGACCACGGGCTGCAGCGCGCCGGCGAGTCCGAGCAGATCGAGAAGGACTTCGTCGCCGTCACCGGCACCCGGCTGGAGGTCGTCGACGCGGAGGAGCGATTCCTCGCCGCACTGGCCGGCGTCACGGACCCGGAGCAGAAGCGGAAGATCGTCGGGCGCGAGTTCATCCGCACCTTCGAGGCGACCGCTCGCAAGCTCGACGCCGAGCGGCACATCGAGTTCCTCGTCCAGGGCACCCTGTACCCGGACGTCGTCGAGTCCGGCGGCGGTGCGGGCGCGTCGAACATCAAGTCCCACCACAACGTCGGCGGTCTGCCCGACGACCTGCAGTTCTCGCTGATCGAGCCGCTGCGGACGCTGTTCAAGGACGAGGTCCGCGAGCTGGGCCTCGCGCTCGGCCTGCCCGAGTCGCTGGTCTACCGGCACCCGTTCCCCGGCCCCGGCCTGAGTATCCGCATCATCGGCGAGGTCACCCGCGAACGCCTCGACATCCTCCGCGCCGCCGACCTGATCGCCCGCACCGAACTCACCGCCGCCGGCCTCGACCGCGACATCTGGCAGTTCCCCGTCGTCCTCCTCGCCGACGTCCGCTCGGTCGGCGTCCAGGGCGACGGCCGCACCTACGGCCACCCCGTCGTCCTCCGCCCCGTCACCAGCGAAGACGCCATGACCGCCGACTGGGCCCGCCTCCCGTACGACGTCATCGAACGCATCTCCACCCGCATCACCAACGAGGTCGACGAAATCAACCGCGTAACCCTGGACGTCACCAGCAAGCCCCCGGGCACCATCGAGTGGGAGTGACCGGCGCTTCCGACTGACGGCCCCGAATCCGTTGGCCGCGGCGGCCGTTGGGTCTCACGCGTCAACATCGGCGGACCGGCGTCAGCGAGCCAGTCTGGTCCGCGCGTCACCGAGCCAGTGTGGCCCTGCGTCAGCGAGCTAGTCTGGCCCGCGCGTCACCGAGGCAGTGTGGCCCTGCGTCAGCGAGCTAGTCTGGCCCCCGCGTCACCGAACCAGTCTGGCCCGCGCGTCAACGAGTCACGCCAATCTGTTGGTCAGCGCGAGTTCGCCCCAGCGCGCTCGGTCGGACGAGAACCACGCGTTGCCCCAGCCGTACCTCCGCAGCACCGGCCTCGCGCACACGACAGCGGTCAGCCCAACTGCTTGCCAAGCCAGCCGCTTGCTGGCCCATTCGCTTGCCAGCCCATCTGCCAGGCGCGCCAGGGGTGTCTGGGCATGGCGGCACCACGTGACGGTCACCACCTGCCCAGCTCGTTGACGATCCGAGATCGCCCTTCAGCGCAGCCCGGGCTGGTCGGTGTCCGCCGTTGCGCGACCCCCGGCTCCACAACGGTTGCTACAGGCACCGTCATCGGGGCCTGCGGCAGGAGATCGCACGCAAATTCCAACCACGAACTTCTGCGTGGGCGGCGCGACGAGCTCGATCGCGACCAACGGCACCCGCGAGATACCTGGCTCTTGTGACCGATCCGTGGGTGAGTCCGGCTGCCCGATTCGACGCGCACGCTGGACGACCGCACGCGTCCCCGCACGGTGGGTTCACCCATCGTGTTGTGGGTTCCTGACCCGTGTGAAGGGTGCGGAACCCACAACACCGTGGGTAGACCCACCGTAGGGCGGAACCCTGACCACGCCGCCACCACGGCACCATGCCGCCACCACGGCACCACACCGCCACGCCCGGCCGCGCCGCCACGCCGCCACCACACCGCCACCACGGCACCACACCGCCACGCCCGGCCGCGCCGCCACACCGCCACCACGGCACCACACCGCCACGCCCGGCCACGCCGCCACCACGGCACCACACCGCCACGCCCGGCCGCGCCGCCACGCCGCCACCACGGCGCCACACCGCCACCACGGCGCCACACCGCCACGCCGTACCATCACCCCCCCGCCACCCCGCCACCACGGCGCCAGGGCGCCAGGGCACCACGCCGCGTCACCACGCCGCATCGTCACCGCGTGCCGAACACCGACAGACCAGATCACCGCTGGCTATATCACCGCCGACTGATCCACGGCACGGCATCCGAATGGATATCTGGCACTGAAGCCCAGCCCGGGCTGGGCGGTGTCCGCAGCCGTGCTAGCCCTGGCTCCACAAACGGTTGCTACAGGCAACGTCATCGGGGCCAGCGGCAGGAGACCGCACGCAAACCCCGAACCACGAGCCTCTGTGTCGCCGGCGCGACGAGCTCGATCGCGAACCAACGGCACCCGGCGAGGGATATCTGGCACCTGAGATCGCGATGCAACTGGGGGCGCGAGCTCGAGTGCGGCCCCGAGGTCAGGGCCTCCGATGTGGGCTGGGGTGTGGGCTGGGTGTGGGCTGGGTGTTTGCTGGTGTGGGCTCACAAACAGCCCACAAAATAAAGGGAATCGAGCTCGAAAACTGTCGGAGGCCGTGCCTACAGTTGACGGCATGGAACTCCTGGGCGAACGGCCGGTGTGGTCGATGAGTGGCAGCGAACTGCTGTCCACTCTCGACGCGCTCGAGACCGACCTCGCCCGCCTGGACACCTACCGCCTCCAGGTCGTCGCCGCCATCGAAAACACCGGCTACGCCCAAGAACTCGGTGCCCGCGACACCGCCGAACTGCTCCGCTTCCGCTACCGCCACGACGCGCCGGCCGCGCGGCGCATGCTGCGCCTGGCCCAGACGATGACCACCTACCCCGCCGTCGCCGACGCCCTCAACGAAACCGCCGCCTACCCCACCACCGACGAAACCGACAACACAGCCGAAACGACAGCCGACGCGACGAACGTTGCCAACGGCACCGACCACGACGGTGCAGACGGTGCAGACGGTGCAGACGGTGCGGATGCCGTCGGTGGTACGGATGGCGGCGCTGACGGCGCTGACTGCATGGGTGACGGCCAGGACGGTGCGGACGGCGCGGATGGCGGCCAGGCCGGCGCGGACGGTGCGGATGGCGGTGTGGATGGTGGTGGGTGGTTGCTGCGGTCCGGGCAGGCGGCCGCGATCGTGTTCGGCCTGGACCGGGTCCGGTCGCGGGTGCCGGTGGAACAGCTCGACGCCGCGGCTGAACAATTGGTGCGGCTGGCCGGGCACCTGTCGCCGGGTGAGTTGCGCAGCGCGGCGAAGGAGATCGCGGACCTGCTGGACTCCGACGGTCCCGAGCCCGAGGAGCAGAAGGCGGCCGCGCGGGAGTCGCTGACGTTGACACCGGCCGACAACGGGGTGAAGTTCCGTGGCTATCTGGCCAACGAGAACGCCGAGCTGCTCCGCGCGGTCATCCACGCCGGTGCCCGCCCCCACAAGACCGGTGACGGTGAACTCGACCCGCGGTCGCGTGAGAAGCGCCAGGCCGACGCGCTCACCACCGCGCTCACCCTGGCCGCGACCGCCTGGGACACCCACAACACCACCACCGGCAACACCACCGCAGCACACACCACCGCAGCACACACCACCGTCGTCAACACCGCCGCCGGCAACACCGCCGGCGGCAGCGCCACCACCACCACCACCAGCGGCAGCGGTAGCGGCAGCGGCAGCGGCAGCGGTAGCGGTAGCGGCGTGAGTGGCGGGCTGGGCGATGCGGGCGCCCGTAAGGGTGGGGCCGATGCCGGTAGGGGTGGTGTGGTGCCGGGGTATGGGGCGAAGGCGAACATCACGATCACCATCGACCTCAACGACTTGATCGCCGCGACCGCTGACGCGGTCGGCCGCACCGTGTATGGTGACGGGTTGTCGGCGGCGGCGATCCGGCGGCTGGCCTGTGACGCTGCGATCATCCCGATCGTGCTCGGTGCGAACTCCGAGCCGCTGGATGTCGGGCGTCGTGAGCGGCTGGTCACCAAGGCGATGCGGCATGCGCTGAACACCCGTGACCGGGGTTGTGTCGTGTGTGGGGCGCCGCCGGTCATGTGCGATGCGCATCATCTGATCTCGTGGCTGGACGGCGGCGCGACCAAGGTCTCGAATCTGGCGCTGCTGTGCCGTCGCCATCACGTCGATCTGCACGCCGGCCGCTGGCACATCACCATCGTCAACGGTGAGGTTCAGGTCAGTCGCCCCGCCTGGTCTCAACCACCACCGGCACGCAAACGCCGCAAACCACAATCACCAGGCGTACACCCACCCGCGCCCGACGCCACGACCCAGCCGCCCGGCGCACCCGGCACGCCCAACGCCGCAACCGGCACGCCCGGCGGCGCAACCGGCACGCCCGGCGCCGCAACCGGCACGCCCAACGCCGCACCGGGCACGCCCAACGGCGCGCCTGTCATGCCCGGCGGCGCACCTGGCACGCCCGGCGCCGCACCCGGCACGCCCAACGGCGCGCCTGTCATGCCCGGCGGCGCACCTGGCACGCCCAACGCCGCAACCGGCACGCCCGGCGGCGCAACCGGCACGCCCGGCGGCGCACCCGGCACGCCCGGCGGCGTACCGGGCACGCTCGAGGACGCCGCGGGTACGTGTCATGGGGCCGTGGACTGCGACATCGACGTACCGTGGCACGACGTCGCAGCGCGAACCCACAACGTCGCAGTGCGAACCAAGGACAACGCAGCCGACCCGTGCGACAGTGCCATCGGCACCCACAACCCCAGCGGAACGTCCGACGTCGCAGCACCCGAACCCGACGTCTGGGCAGACACGCCCGCCAATCCCCTCGGCAATCCGGCAGACCGTACACACGGCAGTGCAACCGGTATGCCCGACGGAGCACCTGGTGCACCAGACGCCGCAGGTCACGCGGAAGCAGCCGTGCCAGCCGTGCCAGCCGTGCCAGCCGTCAGTGCCGGCACCCCTGCGTGGTGGAGATCCAACGAAGCGACTCTCCGGGAAGCCGACGCCTTCGCCGCAGCCGACTGACGCCTCGGGTCAACCCCACCCTGCGAGATCTCGAGGTCCGACCCGTGCGGCGTTGCTATCGGCACCCACGGCTCCATGTGTGCGCAGGTTCCGATGGGCTAGTGCCCTGCGGCTGCGGTCTTCTGACGGTTGGCTTCGTTGAGGGTCTGGTCGGCGGTCTTGGTCCAGACGAAGGGGTGTGATCGGTTGTTCCAGCCGGTGATGAAGGCCTGGATTTTGCGCTGAGGTCATGGACGATCGGAAGGTGCCGTGGTGGCCTGGCGTTCGATGATGGAGAACCAGACTTTGAACCCGGTTCATCCAGGATGCGTGAGTGGGTGTGAAATGCACGTTAACGCGGGGGTTGTCGGTCAGCCAGGCCTTGATCTTGGAGTGTTTGTGGCCGCGTAGTTGTCCATCACCAGGTGCAGTTCGCGGCCTGGGCGGGCGCGGGCGACCTGTTGAGGAAGGCCAGGAACTTGGTGACGGTGCCTGTGGTTGCACGCGGCGGTGACCTGGCCGGTGGCAATCTCGACAAGGTCGTCACCTCGCGCTGGCACCAACCCGTCGCAGCGGCGAACAGGGTCCTGCCGGACCTGCCGGACCTGCCGGACCTGCCGGACATACCGGACATACCGGACATGCCAGACATAGTCGTGCGAGCGGCGTTCGGCCGGTCCCGGTTGCAAGGGAAGGATCGGCGCGGTGCGATCCAGTGCCTGGATCTGTGACTTCTCATCCACACACAACACAACCGCGTTGTCCGGCGGCGCCAGGTACCACCCGACCACATCGGTCACCTTGGCCACCAGGTCGGGGTCGGTGGACAACCGGAACGACTCCGACCGCCACGGCTGCACCCCGAACTCACGCCACGCCCGCGCGACCGTGGCGTCCCCGATCCGCGGATGCCGCCCCAACAGCCGCGACGACCAGTGCGTCACCCCGTACTTGTTCGGCGGCGACGTCAAGGTCGCCGCGACGATGCCCGATGATCAACCATCCGCGGCCGGCCCGCACGCGGCTCGTCCGCCAACCCTGCGAACCCTGCGAACCCTGCGAACCCTGCGAACCCTGCGAACCCTGCGAACCCTGCGAACCCTGCGAACCCTGCGAACCCTGCGAACCCCGCCAACTCCGCCAACCCCGCTCGGCATAACGCTCCCGCGAGCCGATCACCGTCAGCCGATCACCGCGAGCCGATCACCGTCAGCCGATCACCGCGAGCCGATCCAGACCCTCTACCTGTACGACGACGTCGGGCCCGGCCGGTGGCGCACCGAGACCGGAGCTCTTGGAGGACGACTTCGCAGCATTCGAAGCGGCGCTCCTGCCTGGTGAGTTGCGCTGTCGGACCCGCCCCGCTGATGCCAATTCCCGGCGGGCCGCGGCGCCGATCTGAGATTGGAGCTTTTGGCAGCGGGAAAGGAGAGCTATCCGGTGTAGACCTCTGGCATACTCCGGGCGTCTGTGTCTGGCGTGGGTGGGAGTGTGGGCTGTGCGTGTTCGTGGGTTGGTGGGCTGGGGGCTCTCGGCCGCTCTGGTGGCGGGTGGGCTGGTTGCGCTGGGTGGGGCGGCTGGGACCGCGGCGCAGCCGGGGGTGCAGCGGGTGGGGTTCGCCCGGAACAGCACCGGTCTGCCGGACATCGAGCCGAACGCCGTGGTGGTGAAGTTCAAGAAGAGCGTGGCCGCCACGGCCCGGAAGGCTGCGGCGACGAAGGTGGGCGCGGCGGCTGAGGACGAGACCGGCGGCGATGTCGTCAAGCTGAAGGGGAAGGTCAGCGCCCAGGAGTTGCTCAAGAAGGTGAAGGCGGACCCCACGGTCGAGCTCGCCTCGCTGAGCTACCGGCGCCACGTGGCCGCCGTACCCAATGACCCTTACGCCAGCTCCCTCCAGCAGGCCTACCTCAACACGATCCGCGCACCCCAGGCCTGGGACGTCACCAAGACCACCGGCAGCCAGGTCGTCGCGGTCCTCGACACCGGTGTCGATGCCAGCCATCCGGATCTCGCGGGCCGCCTGGTCCCCGGGTACAACGCGACCTCGACCACCCGCCCGAATCCGGTCGACGACAACGGCCACGGCACGATGACGCTCGGCATCATCGCCGCGAGCGCGAACAACGGCATCGGCATCGCCGGCATCGGATGGAGCGCGAAGGCGATGCCGGTCAAGGTGGCCGGATCCAATGGGGTCGCCAACGACCTGGACATTGTCGAAGGCATCGACTGGGCAATCACCCACGGCGCGACGATCCTGAACATCTCGCTCGCCAGCCCGGGCGACAACCCGGTGCTGCACGACGCGATCAAGCGCGCCGTTGCCAAGGGCGTCACGGTCGTGGCGGCCGCGGGCAACGACGGGAGTGCCGTCCTGCAGTACCCGGCGGCGTACCCCGAGGTGATCGCTGTGGGTGCGACCAACGCCGGCGCCGTCCTCACCGACTTCAGCTCGTACGGCGACTGGGTGGACATCGCCGCGCCGGGATGGGACATCGTCAGCACTACGCGGCGCACAACGGCGCAGTACGCGTACTGCACTGGCACCTCCTGCGCCGCGCCGATCGTCGCCGCGGTGGCCGCGCTGGTGAAGAACAAGTGGCCGACCCTCACGCCCGCCCAGCTTGAGGCGCGCCTCAAGACCTTCACCCGCGACGCCGGCCCGCGCGGCAACGACCCGTACTACGGCGCCGGCGTGCTCGACGCGTACGCCGCGCTCGGCGGCCGCTGGGCGGCGGACTTCCCGACCAACTCGATCGACCTCAACGACCAGCCCGAGCGCGCGATCCCGCTGTCGAGCGGGATCAGTACGACGATCAGCACCGAGGGCGAGGTCGACTGGTACGAGGTCGTCAGCGCCGCCCCGCGCAACCTGCGGGTGACGCTCACCGGCCCCGAGTTCAACGGCGACAAGTACGCGGTCAACTTCGGCCCGCGGATCGACGTGTACGACGGCGACCTGAAGTCCCGGGCCTCCGCCGTGAAGCCGTTCCCGTCGTCGGGGTGGGCGCCGCTGACCGCGACGGTCGATGTCAGCGCGACCGCGGGCAGCACCTACATTGCCGTCCGCAATGCCAACGGATCGCGCGACACCAGGCCGTACCAGTTGACCGTCGAGGAGACCGGAGCCGGGGGCACCAACCCGAGCGACGACTACCCGGCCCGGGAAGTCCAGCCGGCCGACCTGACGACCAACCAGGACCTCACCTCGCGCCCCGTCGTCACCTTCGCCAGGCCCGTCACGGCAGACAGCGTGAACTCGTCGACGGTTCGCCTGGTCCACGGCCGGAACGGTACGACGGTCGGCGCTGCGGTGACGTACGACGCCGAGAACCGGCAGGCCGTCATCGCGCCATCCGCCCCGCTCCTCGACAATACGCCGTACCGCATTGTCGTCAGCGGTGTGAAGGAAACGACCGGCGCCGATCTGAAGCCGTTCAGCAGCGTCTTCTCGACACTCGACGTGGCACCGCCGAAGCCGACGGTCGATGCCACCGGCGCCTACCTGGCCGCCAGTGTCTCCTGGAAGGTCCCCGCCCTGCCTGACCTCGACCAGGTGATCGTCCGGCGCAACTCCGGCAGCACGGCCCCGACGCTCACGACTGGTACGCAGGTCTACGCGGGGACGGCGACCGGCGTCAAGAACACGGGCCTCGCGCAACGCGTGACGTACACGTACGGCGCCTGGGTGAAGGACCGCGGCGGCAAGGTCAGCCCGATCGCGGTCACCCGGCTGCTCGGGATGAAGACCACGATGACCAGCACCGCGTCGCAGGTGAACTACGGCGGCACGATCACCCTCAAGGGCAGCACGCTGCGCATCGACAACATGGCGTACGCCGGTCTGCCCGTCAACCTGTACGTCCGCCCGAAGAACTCCTCGACGTTCAAACTGCTTGCGACCCTGAAGACGTCGTCCACGGGGGCGGTCAGCTACGTGTACAAGCCGCTCGTCTCGTCGGTATTCATGATGACGTTCCCCGGCAACGCCGACCTGATGGGTACCCGGACCGTCGACCTGACCGTGCAAGTGGCCCCGACGATTTCGGCGGTCCTGTCGCCGGCCACGATCCGGCTGGGCCAGATCACCAAGTTCAGCGGGTACGTCGGTCCCGCGCACTACGGCCGGCCGGTCTACCTGCAGCAGTACGCGAACCGGGCGTGGAAGTCGATCGCGTCGGTGAAGCTCAGCACGTCCGGTGCATACGCGTTCGGCATCAAGCCGACAGTCCGCGGACAGATCGCGTACCGCGTCTGGTTCCCGGGTGACGCCGACCATGCGCAGGCCTTCACACCGAACATGATCCTGACCGTCAGCTGAGATCCGAACCGGTGCGGATTGCAACAAGCTGCAATCCGCACCGTGCGGATATAGCGTTCTAATAGCTGCTCTTGCGCGGATCGATTGGTATAGCCCACAGTTCCTCGCTGTGGGGAACTTGAAGAAACTGAAACCGAACCGACGGCAGATCTTGATCGCGGGGGCGGCGGCCGCAGTGGCAGGGGTGGCCACGACGGAGACCGCCAGTGCCGCCGACCCGTACGGATCCGGCGCGCTGGGGGACTGGACGATCCTCGGCCGCTCGATCTCGTCCACTGCCACGATCACCTACGTCCGCGATCACAACGGGGTGTGCATGTTCGGCGACAGCATCGCCGTCCAGGACGGCAAGGCGCTGGCGACCAAGCTGTCGAGCCACGGCATCACCCTCGCCGTGCACAACTGGTCCGGTCGGCCGACCGCGCCCGCCGTCGACGCGCTCGAGAACTGGGCGGTCAAGTACGGCCTGCCGCGCCGGATCCTGATGGCGACCGGCACCAACGACATCTTCAACCCGCCGGTGTTCGCCGCACAGGTCGACCGCGCGATGAAGATCGCCGGCGCGAACCGGACCGTGATCTGGGTGAACACGCAGATCTCCCGGACCGCGAAGTCGGCCGCGATCCAGGTCGCCGACCAGCGCAACAGCGCCTGGATCAACTCCCAGCTCCACGATGCCGACAAGAAGTACCCGAACCTGAAGATCGTCCGCTGGGCCGAGTACCTCGCCGCCCAGCCGTCCCGGCTGACCTCGTGCCTGCGCGAAGGCGTCCACACCACCGTCCCGGTCGGCCAGAACGCCCGTAACGACCTGATCGTCCAGGCGATCACCGCCGGCTGACCCGCTCCGCGGGCGAAACGGCCATCCGGTGCCCCGGCACGATCGTGCCGTCGTGACTGCTCGGAACCGGGCAGTATGGGGTGCCAGGATGGTGACCAGCACATTTCCTCATGTGACACTCGCCGTGTCGATCACCGGTCGACTGTGATAATCGGCGAAGGTAATCCTTCGAGGAGTGGTATTGACTGACGACGAGCTGGTCGGGCGGAGCGGACTGGTCGAGCGTGCGACGAAGCAGCTCGAGACCAGCGGCAGCGTGCTGCTGTACGGGCCGACCGGTATCGGCAAGTCGGCCCTCGCCCGGTCGCTGGTCGCGGAGCGTGTTCGGCGCGGCTGCCGGGTGCTGACCGCGGCGCCCTCGAACGCCGAGGCCGGCCTGCCGTACGTCACGCTTCTCGATCTGCTCTCCCACCAGCTGGATTTCGCCTGGCAGGTGCTGCCCGACCACCTCCGTCAGCCGCTCGAAGTCGCGTTGCTGAAGGCCAGCGCGCCGGACACGGTGCGTGACGAGCTCGCGGTGCGTCTCGCCGTACTGCACGTGCTGCGCCGGCTCGCGACCACCGGGCCGGTGCTGATCGTGGTCGACGACATCCAGTGGGTGGATCCGTCCAGCCTCGAGGTGCTGACGTTCTGCGCGCGCCGCCTGACCGACGGCGTGCAGGTGCTCGCCACCGAGCAGGTGGCCGACGGGGAGCTGCCGGTGATGGCCGGCGCGTGCCCGGAGCCGCTCCTGCAGCTCGAAGTGCCGCCGCTGACCGAGCCCGACGTCCTCGGCCTGCTCCGGCAGCGCCTCGCCGGGCCGCTCCCGGTGCGTACGGCGCGACGCATCTTCACCGCCAGCGACGGCAACCCGTTCATGGCGCTCGAGCTCGGCCGGGCCGTCCTGCGGCACCCGAAGAGCGTCTCGCCGAACGACCCGCTCCCGGTCTCGAGCCGCCTGAAGACGCTGCTCGGCGACCGCCTCGGCACAGTGTCCAGCAGCACCCACGAACTGTTGCTGCACGCGGCATCGTCACCGCGCCCGACGACCACTCAGCTCGCCGCGGCGCTCGGCCGCCCGATCGAGGCCGACCTGACCGAGGCCGAGACCCTCGGGCTGGTCGACATCACGGCCGAGCGGCTGCGGTTCGCCCATCCACTGCTGCGGGAGTTCGTGTACGCCGAGGCGACGTCGGCCGCCCGACGCCAGGCACATGCCCAGCTCGCGGCCGTGGTCGACGAACCGGTGGAGAACGCCACGCACCGTGCCCTCGCCACTCAGGAGGCCGACCCGGCGCTGGCGGCCGCGATCGAGGAGGCTGCCACGGTGGCCGCAGGCCGCGGGGCGCCGGGTGCCGCCGCGACTCTGTGGCGCCTGAGCGCGGACCGGACACCGTGCACGGAGCCCGATGAGCGTGCCCGCCGGCTCACCAGGGCCGCCGACGACGCGGCGGCAGCCGGTCATCTCGCGGAATCGGCCGACATGGCGCGTCTCGCCGTACAGACCGCGACCACGCCCGCGACCAAGGTGCCCGCGCTGCTGCACTGCGCGGACGTCGACTGGGCAGAGCGGGACCGGCGGGTCGAGCTGCTCTCCGAGGCGTTCGAGGCGGCGCAGGGCGACCCGCGGCTGGAGGCCCGGGTCCGCATCATGCGCAGCAACAGCCACTACTTCGACCGCAGCCTGGACGACGCGCAGGAGGACGCGCGGATCGCCGAGGAACTTGCCCGCTCGGTCGGCGACACCGAGGCGGTCGTCGACGCGCTCAGCGCTGCCAGTTCGGTCCTGATCGCGCGCGACGCCGAGCACTCCGCGGACGCCGTTCTGCTGCAGGCCGCCGAGCTCGCGCACGGTCTGCCGCTCACCAAGGCCACGGTCAACGCGCGCCAGATGGCCGCCATGCAGGCGCTGTTCCGCGGCCGGACGGCCGAGGCGATCGCCGGGATCAGCGCGCTGGCCGACGAGGTCCGCGATCTCGGCGCGATGCGCTGGCTGGCGTCGGTGCTGATCTCGGCGACGGCGATCTACGAGCGCAGCGGCCGCGGCGCGGACGCGCTCGCCGCCGGCCACGAGTGCTACCAGCTGATGCGGGACATCGGCGACGAGACCGAGGTCGGCCTGGTGATCGCCGGCCGCGCCGAGTGGGCGGGCGGTACGGCGGCCATGGGCCGCGAGCTCGCCGAGGCCGCGCTGGCCGAGGTGAAGCGGGTCGGCAACGACGAATGGACCGGCCCGGCGCTGGCCAGTCTGGGCATGCTCGGCGTACTGACCGGCGACCCGCAGCGGGCGGTCGAGGCGTTCGACGCGATCGGGGAGTCCGGCGAGGCGGCGATGCCGTACGACCCGGCGGTGATCCCGTGGCACGCGGACTACGCCGAGGCGCTCGTCGCGGCCGGCCGGCTGGAGGACGCGGCCGCGCTGATCGCTGAGATCCGCACCCGCGCCGAGAACCTCGACCGCGACGTGGTCAGGGTCGGCCTGGATCGCGCGGAAGCCCTGCTGATCGCGAAGAACGGCGACCCGGCCGCCGCGCTGGAGCTGCTCGAGCAGACCGTCGACAGGGCAGGCACCTGCGTGTACCCGCTCGACCTCGCGCGCTGCGAACTGACCCGCGGCCGGATCGCGCGCCAGGCCCGGCGCCGCTCGGTGGCCCGAACCGCCTTCCTGGACGCGATCGAGCAGTTCGAGGCCTACGGCGCTCCCGCCTGGCGTGAGGTCGCGGAGACCGAGCTCGCGCGTCTCGACGTACCGAGCCGCAGCCGGCAGCCGTCGGAGCTGACCGACAACGAGCAGCAGATCGTCGCGATGGTCCGCGACGGCTCCACCAACCGCGAGATCGCCGCCGCGCTGTACCTGTCGGTGAAGGCGGTCGAGTCGCAGCTGACCCGCCTGTACCGGCGCTTCGGCGTCGCGAACCGGACCCAGCTGCTGAGGATGGTCGATCGCCCGCACAACGTCTGAGCCACAATGGCTGGGTGAAGCTCGAAAAGAAGCACGCGTTCGTCCTGCTCGGGATCGCGACCTGGAACGTGGTCACCTACCTCCGGTTCATCAAGGCGCTGATCGAGACCCCTGAGGACCGCCCGACCGGGTACTACGTCGCGCACTCGATCCTGATCGTGGTGAACCTGGCCATCGCGGTCGTGCTCGGCAAGTGGGGATGGCGGGCGTACAAGGAGTCGAAGAAGGTCAGCGAGGAGCCACAAAACGCGTCGGTGTGACGCCGAGCATCTTCCGGAAGTGCCTGGTCAGGTGCGACTGGTCGTAGAACCCGGACAGGGTCGCCACCTCCGCCGCGGGGCGTCCGTCGAGCAGATAGCGCCGGGCGAGGTCGACGCGGCGGCCGGTCAGGTACCGGTGTGGCGGCATCCCGAACTCGCGGCTGAATGCGCGGACCAGATGCGCCGGGTGCGCATGCACCAGCTTGGCCGCGTCGTCGAGCGTGATCCCGTCGCGGATGTTCTCGTCCAGTAGCTCGCGCAGTTGCGACGCGATCCCGGCGTCGTGCCGGGGTGGCGTGTTCCCGACCTGTTTCCGCAGATGCTGGTCGAGGCGTTCCTCGATGAGGCTCAGGCGGCTCTGCGCCTCCAGGTCCTCCTTGCCGTCACGCAGTACGCCGTGCAACTGGTGGATGCGGTGCCGCAGCAGCGGGTCGACGTACTCAGGCTGGTCGACGGCGGCACCGATCAGGTCGGTCCCGAGGCGGTCCGGCGCCAGGTACAGAACACGTTTTCTGAAGCCCTCGGGCGGCACCGAGCGGCCGTCGTGCGGGACGTGCGGCGGTAACAGCGAGACCTGCGCCTGGGCGAGGCCGTGCTCGTGACGGTCCAGGTCGTACCGGACAGCGCCCTCGTCGACGATCAGCACCGTCCATGCGTCGTGCGTGTGGCTCGGGTACGCGTGCGACGGGAAGTGGGCGTGCAGAACCTCGACGACCCCGGCCAGTCGGGGCCGCCACGCCCGGACCGTGGCGCGACCGCTCATAGTCAGAACATACGCTGCTGCCTGTGAAGGTGTATGTGAGCGCAGACATGGAAGGCATCACCGGGGTCGTCGACGCGGAGGACGTGCAGCCGCCGGGCCGCGACTACGAGCGGGCCCGGGTGCTGATGACCGAGGACGTGAACGCCGCCGTCCGGGGCGCGTACGCCGCCGGCGCGACCGAGGTCCTGGTCAACGACGCGCACGGCCCGATGCGCAACCTGCTGCCCGACCTCATCGATCCGCGGGTCCGCCTGATCAAGGGCCGTCCGAAGCCGATGGGCATGATGGAGGGCCTCACCCCGGAGTACGACGCCGCGCTCTGCGTCGGCTTCCACGCCCGGGCCGGTGTGCTCGGCGTCCTGAGTCACAGCTTCATGGGCCACGAGATCGAGGACATCTGGCTCGACGACGAGGTCACCGGCGAGATCGGCCTGTTCCACGCGGCCGCCGCGGCGTACGGCGTACCGGTGGCGCTGCTGACCGGCGACGACACGGCCTGCAACGAGATGAAGGCGTGGGACCCGTCGGTGGCGACCGTACCGGTCAAGTTCGCCAAGGATCGCTTCGCCGCCCAGTTGGTCCCTGTCGCGGAGTCGCGCGCCGCGATCGAGGACGCAGCGGCCGCCGCCCTCGCCGACCTCCCACAAGCGGCGCGCCCGACCGGCCCTCGCACCCTGGCCGTTCGCTGGCAGTCCGCCTCCGTCGCCTCCCACCTCACCGCGATCCCCGGCGTCACCCGCCGCGACGACCGCACCGTCACCCTCGAGGCCGACATGCTCCAGCTCTACCGGATGTTCAACCTCTACCTCCGCGTCTGCACCGCCGTCACCTCGAACCCGCCGTACTGCTGAGCGGCGGTTAAGAACGTACAAGACGCGCGCGGGCTCGGGTGGTGACGATTTCGGGTGTGGATGAGCCAATCAAGTTCGATACGAAGATCGCGGTGTTGTTGCGGGACGATCTGGCGGTATGGCAGCGGTTGAACGTGACCGCGTTCCTGGTCAGCGGGATCGCGGGGACGCATCCCGAGGCGATGGGGGAGCCGTACGAGGACGGGGACGGGGTGCGGTACCTGCCGATGTTCCGCCAGCCGGTGATGGTGTTCGAAGGGTCGAAGGAGTTCATGGCGACCGCGCACGAGCGGGCGCTCGGGCGCGGGATCGAGCACTCGGTGTTCACCCAGGACCTGTTCGCGACCGGCAACGACCGCGACAACCGCGCCGCCGTCCGGGCGGTCCGGACCGCGGAACTCGACCTCGTCGGCATCGCCCTCTACGGCCCCAAGAACGCCGTCGACAAGACCCTCAAGGGCGCCGGCAAGCACCACTAGCGAGGGGCGAACTTGCTCCAAGTGGCACCCTGGTCGGTGCTGACGGCCACCTCGGTCGTCCGGCGCTTCGGGACCTCGTAGCCGTACATCAGGCCGGCGTCGCCGGCCAGGTCGGCCAGGTCGCCGGGGTAGCCGCGGTCGAGCTTCGCGACGCCGTCCCGGACCCGGAACAACCGCGGCCGGTCACCGGGGCCGCCGCCGAACAGCAGCGCGGTCCCGTCGTTGAAGGCGAGCGGCGACGCGCTCAGGCTCTGCGGCGCGCTCTTCACCGTCGTCCAGGTCGCGCCGCGATCGGTCGACAACTGCATCTTGGACACCTTCTGGCCGGTCGCGCCGACCGTGACCGCCGTGGTGAGCACCGTCCGGCCGTCGGGGCTGACCGCGATCCGCCCGAGCTGGTTGTGCCGGTCGAGGTTCCGGGAGTCCCAGGTGCGGCCGCCGTCGTCGGTCCAGAGGATGTCGGTGCGCGCGACCCCGGCCAGCATCCAGCAGCGCCCGCTCTGGTCGCAGATCGGCGAGCGGGACGCACGGGTCTCGAGCTTGCGGACCGTGGACTCCGCCGGGTTCACCACCACGATCGAGCCCGGCACGATCCGGTCGGTGAGGACCTCGTCCGGCCCGAACGTCGACGTGGGCAGTTCGTACCGCAGGCGGGTCAGCACCGGTCCGTCGTACGTCAGCCGGAACATCATCGTCTCGCCGCCGCTGAGCGTGCCCTCGACGGGCGGTGCGACCGCGATCGCTTCCTTGCCCGAGCGCAGCGTCACGTACGGCACGGGCCACTCGGGCGCGATCGCGCGGGCGCCGTCGCGGTCGACGACCGCGGCGTACCGGCAGGTCGGGCCGCTCGTGCAGTCGGTCCAGCCGGCCGCCCACCGGTTCCGGGTGACCATGGTGACCGCGGAGACCTGCGCGCGCTTGGAGTTCACCACCTCGGTGCCGGCCCGCCCCGCGGCGGCCGGGGTGATCGCGATCGGCGGGTCGGCGGCGGCGCCGGACGACGTCAGGTCCACCAGCGCGAGCACGATCGACGTGGTCGCCGCGAGCACCCCGAGGACCAGGAACGGCGGCATACTGCGCGGCAGCCCGCAGCGCTCCAGCACTTCGGCCAGGCGACGGTAGGAACGGTCGGTCAGCTCCCGCAGGCGCGGCTCCACAGTCACCCCCCAAGGCGCAGGTGTTGCCCCGCGATGCAGGGTCAGGTCGGCGGAGGAATCTTATGCGACCGGAGTGCCAACCTCACACCCGGCGGAAGATCAGCGCCCGCTTCACTTCCTGGATCGCCTTGGTCACCTCGATGCCGCGCGGGCAGGCCTCGGTGCAGTTGAAGGTGGTCCGGCAGCGCCAGACGCCTTCGGAGTCGTTCAGGATCTCCAGCCGCTGCTCGGTGCCCTCATCCCGGCTGTCGAAGATGAACCGGTGCGCGCCGACGATCGCCTGCGGGCCGAAGTACTGTCCGTCGGACCAGAACACCGGGCAGGACGTCGTACACGCCGCGCAGAGGATGCACTTGGTGGTGTCGTCGAACCGGTCCCG
Source organism: Kribbella sp. NPDC048915 (assembly GCF_040649595.1). NCBI lineage: Bacteria > Bacillati > Actinomycetota > Actinomycetes > Propionibacteriales > Kribbellaceae > Kribbella > Kribbella sp. NPDC048915. The sequence goes on from NZ_JBEZFT010000033.1 coordinate 47,363, forward strand.
GTCGGCCTGCGACTGGATCCGCTCCCGGGTCGGCTCGTGGCCGCTGGTGACCAGGAACGGCATCACCGAGCGGTACGCCTCGAAGAACGGGTCCATGTCGACGACCAGGTCCTTGAGCACCGGCAGGCCCTTGATGGGCTCGACGGTGATCTCCTTCTCCGGGTTCAGGTCCTTGATCAGCGTCTTGCAGGCCAGCCGGTTGCGGCCGTTGATCCGCATCGCGTCCGACCCGCAGACGCCGTGCGCGCAGGAGCGCCGGAAGGTCAGCGTGCCGTCCTGTTCCCACTTGATCTTGTGCAGCGCGTCCAGGACGCGGTCGGTCGGCTGCAGCGTGACGGCGTACGTCTTCCACTCCGCCTCGTCGACGACCTCCGGGTTGTACCGCAGGATCTTGACCTTGACGTCCATCAGTACTTGCGCTCCATCGGCTTGTAGCGGGTCTGGACGACCGGTTTGTAGTCGAGCCGGATGTTCACGTTGCCGTCGGCATCGACCTCGCGGTACGCCATCGTGTGCCGCATGAAGTTGACGTCGTCGCGCTTGTCGTAGTCCTCGCGGAAGTGGCCGCCGCGGGACTCCTTGCGGGCCAGCGCGGACACCACCAGCACCTCGGCCAGGTCGATCAGGAAGCCGAGCTCGACCGCCTCGAGCAGATCGGTGTTGAACCGCTTGCCCTTGTCCTGGACGCCGACGTTCTTGAACCGGTCCTTGAGCGCCTCGATGTCGACCAGGGCCTGCTTCAGCGAGCCCTCGGTGCGGTACACCTGGGCGTTCAGGTCCATGGTGGCCTGCAGGTCGGACCGGATCGCGGCGATCCGCTCCTCGCCCGGCGAGTTCCGCAGGCCCTCGACCAGGTCGACGACGTACGACTCCGGGTTCGCCGGGAGTTCCTCGAAGCCGACGGTCTCGGCGTACTCCGCGGCGGCGATGCCCGCGCGGCGGCCGAACACGTTGATGTCGAGCAGCGAGTTGGTGCCGAGGCGGTTCGCGCCGTGCACGGACACGCAGGCGACCTCGCCGGCGGCGTACAGGCCCGGGATGACGTCCTCGTTGTTGGCCAGCGCCTCGCCCTTGATGTTGGTCGGGATGCCGCCCATCGCGTAGTGCGCGGTCGGGAACACCGGGATCTGCTCGGTGTACGGCTCCACGCCCAGGTAGGTGCGCGCGAACTCGGTGATGTCCGGGAGCTTGGCGTCGATGTGGGCCGGCTCCAGGTGGGTCAGGTCGAGCATCACGTACGCGCCGTCCGGGCCGCAGCCGCGCCCCTCGCGGACCTCGTTCGCCATCGCGCGGGCGACCATGTCGCGCGGCGCCAGGTCCTTCACGGTCGGGGCGTAGCGCTCCATGAACCGCTCGTTGTCCTTGTTCCGCAGGATCCCGCCTTCACCACGGGCGGCTTCCGACAGCAGTACGCCGAGGCCGGCCAGGCCGGTGGGGTGGAACTGGAAGAACTCCATGTCCTCCAGCGGCAGGCCCTTGCGCCACACGATGCCCATGCCGTCGCCGGTCAGCGTGTGCGCGTTCGACGTGGTGCGGAACACCTTGCCGAAGCCGCCGGACGCGAAGATCACCGACTTCGCGTTGAACACGTGCAGCTCGCCGGTGGCCAGTTCGTACGCGACCACACCGCTGGCCTTGCCGTCGGTCATCAGCAGGTCGAGAACGTAGTACTCGTTGAAGAACTCGACGTTCTGCTTGATGCACTGCTGGTACAGCGTCTGCAGGATCATGTGACCGGTCCGGTCGGCCGCGAAGCAGGAGCGCCGGACGACGGCCTCACCGTGGTTGCGGGTGTGACCACCGAAGAACCGCTGGTCGATCTTGCCCTCGGCGGTCCGGTTGAACGGCAGCCCCATCTTCTCCAGGTCGAGGACCGCGTCGACCGCCTCGCGGCACATCACCTCGGCCGCGTCCTGGTCGACCAGGAAGTCACCGCCCTTGACGGTGTCGAAGGTGTGCCACTCCCAGTTGTCCTCCTCGACGTTCGCGAGCGCGGCGCACATACCGCCCTGCGCGGCGCCGGTGTGCGAACGGGTCGGGTAGAGCTTGGTGAGTACGGCGGTGCGGGTGCGCTTGCTCGACTCGAGAGCCGCGCGCATCCCGGCGCCACCCGCGCCGACGATGACAACGTCGTACTGGTGGACCTGCATGCCCGACCTTTCTGAAATTGACACAGGCTTACTTGTTGGTGCAGACCGAGAGCGTGCTGTTCGGGTCCAGGCAGGGGTCGAAGGTGAAGATCACCAGGGTGCCGAGCACCACGATGACGATCGCCGCGGTGATCAGCAGGGCCTTGAGCCAGAACCGGGTCTGGTCCTTCTCGGCGTAGTCGTTGACGATCGTGCGCAGGCCGTTCGTGCCGTGCAGCATCGCCAGCCACAGCATCAGCAGATCCCAGACCTGCCACAGCGGGTTGGCCCATTTGCCGGCCACGAACCCGAAGTCGAGCGCGTTGATCCCGTCGCCGAGCATCAGGTTCACGAACAGGTGCCCGAGGACGAGCACCACCAGGGCGAGCCCGGACAGCCGCATGAACAGCCAGCTGTAGAGCTCGAAGTTGGTCTGCCCGGAGCGGTTCCGGCCGCCGCCCTTCAGGGAGCGGGACCTGGTGCTGCTGCGGGGGGCCGCGATCTCAGTCATCTCAACCTCCGAACACGTGGGTCAGATGGCGGATGACGAACGGGACGAACAGCACCACCCAGAGCACACCGACGCCGATCATCAGCTGCCGCTGGTAGCGCGGGCCCTTGGCCCAGAAGTCCACCAGGATCAGCCGGATGCCGTTGAACGCGTGGAACAGGATCGCCGCGACCAGCCCGACCTCGAGCAGGCCGACGATCGGGTTCTTGTAGGTGCCGATGACCTCGTTGTAGGCCTCCGGCGACACCCGGACCAGCGCGGTGTCCAGCACGTGCACCAGCAGGAAGAAGAAGATCCCGACACCGGTGATCCGGTGCGCGACCCATGACCACATGCCCTCCCGGCCGCGGTAGAGCGTGCCGGCTGGTTTGCTGGGCAAACCGTCCTCCGATCGAGCTCCCGGACCTGGCGGAATCCAGGTCCATTCGATGCTAATCCCGCCGCGGAAGCCAAAAGGTCACGCCTGGTGTGAGATCCGTCGCGTCATTGGCCCCTGTGGTCCGGGCCCGAGTGGCCCTCGACGTGGCGGCGCCGATGTTCTTGACTTCAACTGCGCTTGAGCACAAAGACTTTCCGGACGAGCGATGGTGAGAAGGAGAACACGGTGAGTTTCTGGATCTGTGCGACCTGTGCGGTCGAGCATTCCGAGCAGGTCGAGGTGTGCGCGATCTGTGCGGACGAACGGCAGTGGGTGCCCGCCGACGGGCAGCAGTGGACCACCCTCGAGGAACTGGCCGCGGCCGGGACCTCGGTCACCGTCGAGGAGGTGGAGCCCGGGCTGTACGGCGTTCGCTCGAAGCCGCCGGTCGGCATCGGGCAGCAGTCGATGCTGCTGACAACATCCGCCGGCAATCTGCTCTGGGACCCGATCGGGTACCTGGACGACGACGCCGTACGCCGCGTCCGGGAGTTCGGCGACGTGGTCGCGATCATCGCCAGCCACCCGCACATGTACGGCGTCCAGGTCGAGTGGAGCCACCGCCTCGGCGACGTACCGGTCTACGTGTCGGAGGCGGACAAGGAATGGGTCGCGCGCCAGGACCCGGTGATCAAGACCTGGTCCGGCGAACTCACGCCGCTACCCGGTGTCACCCTGATCCAGCCCGGCGGGCACTTCCCCGGCAGCGCGATCGTGCACTGGGCGTCCGCTGCCGACGGTCGCGGGGTGGTCCTGTCGGGCGACACGATCTTCGCGAACCCGGACCGTACCTCGGTCAGCTTCATGCGCAGCTACCCGAACCGGATCCCGCTGTCCGGGGCCGTGGTCGACCGCGTCGCGCGTGCCCTCGACCGCTTCGAGTACGACCGCCTCTACAACAACTTCGGCGCCGTCATCCCCGCCGACGCCAAGGCCGTCGTCCGCCGCTCCGCCGACCGCCACGCCGCCTGGGTGCGCGGCGACTACGACCACCTGACCTGAGCGGAGTGCCGGAGGTCATACCAGTGCTGCGGTGGTTCGGAATACGGTGGGGGGATGAGTCATCGCAGCGAGTCGGGGTTCGAGTTCGCGCCGGTCTACGGCCCGCTCGAGGGGTTCGATCCGGCGGTCAAGCTGGGGGAGCCGGGGCAGTTCCCGTACACGCGGGGCGTCTACCCGACGATGTACACCCAGCGGCCGTGGACGATGCGGCAGTACGCCGGGTTCGGAACGGCGGCCGAGTCGAACCAGCGGTACCACCAGCTGATCGACCACGGGACGATGGGCCTGTCGGTCGCGTTCGACCTGCCGACGCAGATGGGGTACGACTCCGATGCCCCGATCGCGCACGGTGAGGTCGGCAAGGTCGGGGTGGCGATCGACTCGATCGACGACATGCGCGTGCTGTTCGACAAGATCCCGCTGGACCAGGTGTCGACGTCGATGACGATCAACGCGCCCGGCTCGGTGCTGCTGCTGCTCTACCAACTCGTCGCCGAGGAGCAGGGCGTGTCCGGTGACAAGCTCACCGGCACGATCCAGAACGACGTACTGAAGGAGTACATCGCCCGCGGCACCTACATCTACCCGCCGAAGGAGTCGCTGCGGCTGATCAGCGACATCTTCGCGTACTGCAAGGCCGAGCTGCCGCGCTGGAACACGATCTCGATCTCGGGCTACCACATGGCCGAGGCCGGCGCGTCACCCGCGCAGGAGATCGCGTTCACGCTGGCGAACGGGATCGAGTACGTGCGCGCCGCGGTCGCCTCCGGTCTGGACGTCGACGAGTTCGCGCCACGGCTGTCGTTCTTCTTCGTGGCGCGGACCACGTTCCTCGAGGAGGTTGCGAAGTTCCGCGCGGCGCGGCGGATCTGGGCGCGGGTGATGCGGGACTCGTTCGGTGCGCAGAACCCGAAGTCGCTGATGCTGCGGTTCCACACGCAGACGGCCGGTGTGCAGCTCACCGCTCAGCAGCCCGAGGTGAACCTGGTGCGCGTCGCCGTCCAGGGCCTGGCCGCCGTACTCGGCGGAACGCAGTCCCTGCACACGAACTCGTACGACGAGGCGATCGCTCTGCCCACCGAGAAGGCGGCGCGCCTCGCACTGCGCACACAGCAGGTGCTCGCGTACGAGACCGACGTCACCGCGACCGTCGATCCCTTCGCCGGGTCGTACGTCGTCGAGTCGCTGACCGATGAGGTCGAGGCCGCCGCACTGGAACTGATGGAGCAGGTCGAGGAGTACGGCGGCGCGGTGGCGGCGATCGAGCAGGGCTTCCAGAAACAGGAGATCGAACGGTCCGCGTACCGGATCGCCCAGGAGATCGACTCCGGCGAACGCGTCGTGGTCGGGATGAACAAGTTCACCATCGCCGAGGAAGAACCGTACGAACCGCTCCGCGTCGACCCCGCCATCGAAGCCCAGCAGGTCGACCGCCTGGCCCAACTTCGCGCCACCCGCGACCAGGAGGCTGTCGACGAGGCCTTGGCCCTGTTGAAGAAAGCTGCCCAAGGCAACGACAACTGCCTGTACCCGATGAAACAAGCCCTGAAGGCCCGAGCCACCGTAGGCGAAGTCTGCGACACGCTGCGGGAAGTATGGGGCGTCTACGTCCCTGCCGACACCTTCTGATCGTCCCCGCCTGTAGACCCGGCGTCCGCACCAACTGCTGCCCTCCGGTCGGGCAGGTGTGTCAGCTCGACAGGATGTGTCTGCCATCTCAGCGTTGGCGCACGCGGGCGCACGCGGTTCAGGGTGGAGACGTCCTGTCGAGATGACACACTCGTCAACGAGCAGCGCTCAGTCCAGGAGCGCGGTGGTGGTGAGGACGGTGGTGCCGACGGTGATGGCTTCTTCCGAGGGGCTGAAGCCGGGGGTGTGGAGGTCGGCGGCGGTGTCCTGGGTGGGTGGGCGGACGCCGAGGCGGGCCATCGCGCCGGGGACGTGTTCCAGGTACCACGCGAAGTCCTCGCCGCCGAGGCTCTGGTCGGTGGCGGCGACGGCGCTGGAGCCGAGGGTCTGGTGGACGGCGTTCTGCAGGACGTTGATGCCGAGCGCATCGTTCATCACAGGTGGTACGCCGTGGGTGACCTCGGTGTCGACCTCGACGCCGTACGGCGTGACGATCTGGGCAGCCAGTGACGGGATGAGTTCCTCGGCGAGCCGCCAGGCCGCGACGTCGAGGCAGCGCAGGGTGCCTTCGGCCTCGCCGCGGGACGGGATGGCGTTGGCGGCGGAGCCGGAGGTGATGCGGCCCCAGACCAGCGACATGCTGGCGCGCGGATCGACGCGGCGGGAGAGCGCGGCGGGGAGCTCGGTCACCAGGGTCGCGAGTGCATAGACCAGGTCGGCGGTGAGATGCGGACGCGAGGTGTGACCGCCGGGCCCGGTGAGCCGGACGAGAAGCTTGTCTGCGGCCGCGGTCAGCGCGCCGACGCGGAGACCGACCTGTCCGACCTGCAGCCGTGGGTCGCAGTGCAGTCCGTAAATCCGCCGTACGCCGTCCAGTCCGCCGGCCGCGATGACACCGAGAGCACCGCCGGGCATGACCTCCTCGGCGGGCTGGAAGATCACCCGGACCCGCCGGTTCAGCTGCCCGTCGCGCGCCATCCCGGCCAGCACCAGTGATGCACCGAGCAGCGCGGCGGTGTGTACGTCGTGCCCGCAGGCGTGTGCCACTCCGTCGACGGTCGATCGCCACGGCGCATCCGTACCGTCGAGGACCGGCAGCGCGTCGATGTCGGCGCGCAGCGCGACGCAGGTGTCGCCGGAGCCGATGTCGCAGATCAGCCCGGTCCCGGTGGGCAGGACGCGCGGGGAGAGGCCGGCGTCGACGAGCTGCTTCTCCAGCAGTTCGGTCGTCCGGACCTCGTGCCATCCGAGCTCCGGGTGCGCGTGCAGGTCTCGCCGTACGGCGACCATGTCCTCGCGCACCGCCTCCACCCGCGCAAGAACGTCGGCGACCAACAGCTGATGACTCATTTGCTCGATTGTGGCACAGGCGCTGGCGAGCCGGTTCTGACGTTGGCAACGACAACCGTCCAGCGCGTGCCGGCCACAGCGTCCAGCGAGAGCAGCAGCACACCTGAGCGGCCCGCCAGCGGCATTCGGTAGGTCGCACCCTCACATGCCGGAAACCACGGCGGAACACTGTAAGGAGGGAACTCCACACTCAGCGGGCCGCCGCGGCAGCGCGCATACAGGACATAGTTGCGGCCGACCCGTACGTTCACGGACACGGGTTGAGTATTTCGGTCCGTGTAGGTGGCCACCTCTTCTTCGGTCGGCGGCAGCTGGATCGAGACGTCGTCGGCGGGGGTTGTCGAAGCCGCAGTCGCTGTCGGCGTGGCAACGGCCGCCGAAGGTCCGCCGTCCGAACCGCAGGCCGCGAGCGCAGTGACCGCCACGCCCGCGGCCAGCGCTGAACCCATCCTTCTTCGCATCAGGACTCCTTCTGTTCCACGCCCCGACCGTAGGGTCCGGAATGCGAGGAGACCGGGCGAGTGCAGCAACCTGCCAACGGTTACGCAATGTGATGGGTACGTTGCGTGACGGGCGATACGGAGAGTGCGCATCGTGATCCTGGGGACGCAGCCGGTGACCACGCCGGAGATGTTGTCGAAATGTGACGGGAACGCCGGTCACTTTCCGGTATCGAGCCCTCCTTGACGTTCAAGAAGCCGGGAAGTCGCCCTATAGTCTGCGGATGCAGCACGTGGGGGAAGGCGTGCCGCGGTACAGAGAATCTGGTCGACAAAGGAGACGTCCGGTGAAGAAGTACGTGCGGGGAACGGCGATCGTGGGCGTCTTGACGCTCGCCGTCGCCGCTTGTGGCAGCAAGCCGACCGAGGAGAACGCAGGCGGCAGCGCCAACAAGGACTTCAAGGCCTGCATGGTCTCCGACTCGGGTGGGTTCGACGACAAGTCGTTCAACCAGACCTCCTACAAGGGCCTGCAGGAGGCCGTGCAGGAGAAGGGCATCACCGAGGTCAAGGCCGAGTCGAAGTCGGACAACGACTACCCGACCAACATGACCGCGATGGTCAACGCCAAGTGCAACATCATCGTCTCGGTGGGCTTCAAGCTCGAGGACGCCACCGACAAGGCGGCGCAGGCGAACCCGAACATCAAGTTCGCGATCGTGGACTCCGCGCCGGAGAAGCCGATCGAGAACGTGAAGCCGCTGTCCTTCAACACCGCGCAGACGAGCTTCCAGGCCGGTTACCTGGCCGCGGCCATGTCGAAGTCTGGCAAGGTCGGCACGTTCGGCGGTCTGAAGATCCCGACCGTGACGATCTTCATGGACGGTTTCGCCGAGGGCGTGCGGTACTACAACCAGCAGAAGAGCAAGAACGTCCAGGTGCTGGGCTGGGACGACCAGAAGCAGGCCGGTCTGTTCACCGGTGACTTCGAGGACAAGGCCAAGGGCCAGAACAACGCGCAGAACCTGATCACCCAGGGCGCGGACGTGATCTTCCCGGTGGCCGGCCCGTCGGGTCTGGGCGGTCTGCAGGCGGCCAAGGCCAGCAACGGCAAGGTCAACGCGATTTGGGTCGACACCGACGGTTGCGTGAGCGCCGCGGAGTACTGCTCGGTGCTGCTGACCAGCGTCCAGAAGGGCATGGACGTCGCGGTCAAGGACGCGATCATCTCCGTCCTCGACAACAAGTTCGACAACACCCAGTTCATCGGCACGCTCGAGAACGGCGGTACGTCGCTCGCGCCGTTCCACGAGTTCGACAGCAAGATCCCGGCCGACGTGAAGTCCGAGCTGGAGCAGATCAAGGCCGACATCATCAGCGGCAAGATCCAGGTCCAGTCGAAGGTCCAGCCGAAGGCGTCGTGAGTCGCGGCCGGCACCACGCGGTGGCGTAGTACGGTGCGAGCCAGGAAGGCAGCGGGCCCACAGGCCCCGGCCTTCCTGGCTCGCCGTCTGAAGGGGAGGCTGCTCGCATGCACCTCGAGTTGTCCGGATTGACCAAGAGCTTCGGCTCGCTGGTCGCCAACGACCACATCGACCTGGTCATCGAGCCGGGCGAGATCCACTGCCTGCTCGGCGAGAACGGCGCCGGCAAGAGCACGCTGATGAACATGCTCTACGGGCTGCTGCAGCCCGACGAGGGCGAGATCCTGATCGACGGCGAGAAGGTGAAGATCACCTCGCCGTCGGATGCGATCAAGCACCGGATCGGCATGGTGCACCAGCATTTCATGCTGGTCCCGGTCTTCACCGTCGCCGAGAACATCATGCTCGGCCGGGAGAACATCCGGTTCGGCGGTGTCCTGGACCGCAAGCGGGCCAACGCCCTGGTCCGGGAGATGTCCGACCGGTACGGCTTCGAGGTCGATCCCGAGGCGCTGGTCGAGGACATCCCGGTCGGTGTGCAGCAGCGGGTGGAGATCATCAAGGCCCTGGTCAACGATGCCAGCGTGCTGATTCTGGACGAGCCGACGGCCGTCCTCACGCCGGCCGAGATCGACGAGCTGATCGGTGTCATGCGGCAGCTCAAAGAGGGCGGTACGTCGATCGTCTTCATCACCCACAAGCTCAAAGAGGTCAAGGCGATCGCGGACAAGATCACCGTGATCCGGCGCGGCAAGGTGGTCGGCAACGCCGAACCGTCCGCGTCCGAGGAGGAGCTCGCTGAGCTGATGGTCGGCCGGGCGGTCGAGCTGGTGGTGGACAAGGAGCCGGCTGAGCCCAAGGAGGCCGTCCTGCAGGTCGAAGGTCTGACCGTCATCGACGAGCGCGGGATCACCGCCGTCGAGGACGTCGACCTCGAGGTGCGGGCCGGTGAGATCGTCGCGGTGGCCGGTGTCCAGGGCAACGGTCAGACCGAGCTCGCCGAGGCGCTGCTCGGGCTGACTCCGATCGCCGCCGGCCGGGTCCTTGTCGATGGCAAGGACCTGAGCGGCCGGAGCACCCGGCAACGACTCGACGCAGGCATCGGGTACGTGCCCGAGGACCGCTGGCACGACGGGTTCGTCGGCCCGTTCACGGTCGCCGAGAACCTGGTCCTGGACCTGTTCCGCAAGCCGCCGTACGGCTCCGGGCTGGCCCTGAAGACCGACGAGATCGACAAGAACGCCGAGGCCCGGGTGGCCGAGTTCGACATCCGCACCCAGGGCATCGACCAGCCGGTGTCGTCGCTGTCCGGCGGCAATCAGCAGAAGGTCGTGCTGGCCCGCGAGCTGTCCCGCCCGCTGCGGCTGCTGGTCGCCTCGCAGCCGACCCGCGGTGTGGACGTCGGCTCGATCGAGTTCCTGCACAACCGGATCGTCGAGGAGCGCGACCGCGGTACGGCGGTCCTCATCGTGTCGACCGAACTCGACGAGATCGCCGCGCTGGCCGACCGGATCGCGGTGATGTACCGCGGCAAGGTGGTCGGCGTGGTCCCGGCCGACACCCCGCGCGACGAGCTCGGTCTGATGATGGCCGGCGCCTCGAAGTCGGAGGCGCACGAAGAGGCGATCGAACACCCGACGACACTGGGGACCATCTGATGAGCACACAGACAACGGCGGAGCCGGCCCCGGTGCCGGCCAAGGAGCCGAAGCGGTCGTCGGGGCTGCCGTCCTGGGTGGTCCAGGGCCTGGTCTCGCTGAGCGCGATCGTGCTGGCCCTGGTGGTCGGTGCGATCCTGATCATCATCGGCGACGACCAGGTGCAGTCCACGATCGGCTACTTCGGCGCGGCCCCGATGGACACCGTCTCGGCGGCGCTGAGCGCGGTCGGCGAGGCGTACAAGGCGCTCGCGGTCGGCGCGTTCGGCGGCTGGTCGTCGATCAGCGAATCGTTGACCCAGGCAACACCGCTGATCTGCGGCGGTCTGTCGGTGACGCTCGCATTCCGCACCGGGCTGTTCAACATCGGTGCCCAGGGCCAGCTGATCGCCGGCGCGATCCTGGCGGCGTACGTCGGGTTCGCCTGGGACCTGCCGGTCGGGCTGCACCTGATCGTGGCAATCCTGGCCGGTCTGCTCGGCGGCGCGATCTGGGGCGGTGTGGTCGGCGTGCTGAAGGCCCGCACCGGCGCGCACGAGGTGATCGTGACGATCATGCTCAACTACGTCGCGCTGTACCTGCTGGCCTGGCTGCTGACCACGACGACGTTCCGGCGGCCCGGGCGGACCGACCCGATCTCGCCGATCGTCGACGGGAACGCGCAGTACCCGCAGTTCGGTGAGAGCCGGCTGCACGTGGGGTTCATCCTGGCGCTGCTCGCTGCGGTGTTCGTCTGGTGGCTGCTGAACCGGTCGACGATCGGTTTCGAGCTCCGGGCGGTCGGCGCGAACGCCGACGCGTCCCGGACGGCCGGTATGTCGGTCGGCCGCGCATACGTGATCGCGATGGTCGTGGCCGGCGCACTGGCTGGTCTGGCCGGTACCCAGCAGGTGCTCGGTACCGACCTGCCGCTGACCGACGGTGTGGCGGCCTCGGTCGGCTTCGACGCGATCACGGTCGCGCTGCTCGGCCGCGGTACGCCGCTCGGCACCGTACTGGCCGGCCTGCTGTTCGGCGCCCTGAACGCGGGCGGTCTGCAGATGCAGCTGATCACGCAGACGCCGCTGACCCTGACCACTGTCCTGCAGGCCGTGATCGTGCTGTTCGTCGCGGCCCCGGCGCTGGTGCGCTCGATCTTCCGGTTCCTGCCCAAGGAACGCGGGGCCGGCGCAGTGCTCGCGAAAGGCTGGAACGGATGAGCGAGACGACTCCGGACGCGGTCCCCGAGCCCGCGGCCAAGCCCCAGGTCATCGAGGCCCCGGCCGACCGGACCCGCCGGCTGCGGGTCGGCGGCGTGATGCTGGCGTTCGCGCTGATCGGCCTGCTGCTCGCGGTCTTCACCAAGGCCGGCGAGGCGACCTTCCAGCTGGTGTCGGGCGATCTGGACAGCAACCTGCTCGGTCTGCCGGCCCAGCCGGTCGCGATCATCCTCGCGATCTTCGGTGTCGGTGCGGCGGTCGCGTACGTGCTGCGGCAGGTCCCGCAGAAGTACAGCGGCTGGCTGGCCGCCATCCTCGGCATCTGCTTCATCGGCGCGTTCCTGTGCTGGGCCGCGGCCGGCAAGACCTTCCCGCTGGCCAACCAGTTCCAGGGCACGCTGAACTTCGCGACCCCGCTGATCCTCGGCGCGCTGGCCGGCGTGATGTGCGAGCGGGCCGGTGTCATCAACATCGCGATCGAGGGCCAGTTCCTGGTCGGTGCGTTCACGGCCGCGCTGGTGTCGAGTACGACGAACAGCGCGACCGCGGCACTGATCGCGGCTGCCGCGAGTGGTGTCGTGATGTCCTGGCTGCTCGCCGTGTTCTCGATCAAGTATCTGGTCAACCAGGTCGTCCTCGGTGTCGTCCTGGTGGTGTTCGCGACCGGTATCACCGGGTTCCTCTTCGACCAGTTCATGCAGCCGGACGCGGAGGCGCTGAACACCCCGAACGTGCTGTCGGCGGTCCGGATCCCGGGCCTCGCGGACATCCCGTTCATCGGGCCGATCCTGTTCAACCAGACGGTCCTGGTGTACATCACCTACCTCGCGGTCGCGGTGGTCACGATCGTGCTGTTCCAGACCCGCTGGGGCCTGCGGATCCGTGCGGTCGGTGAGCACCCGAAGGCCGCCGACACGGTCGGCATCAAGGTCAAGCGGACCCGGTACTCCGCGGTCCTCGCGGCCGGCGTCCTGGCCGGGCTCGGCGGCGCGTTCTTCACCGTCGGGTACGCCGGTTCGTTCAGCAAAGAGATGACCGCCGGCAACGGGTTCATCGCGCTGGCCGCACTGATCATGGGCCGCTGGCACCCGATCGGTGCGATGGTCGCGGCACTGTTCTTCGGTTTCGCGACCCAGTTGCAGTCCCAGTTGCAGATCATCCAGACCCCGATCCCGGGCGAGCTGCTGCTGATGGCGCCGTACCTGGCCACGATCATCGCGGTCGCCGGACTGGTCGGCCGGGTCAGAGCGCCGAAGGCCGATGGTGAGCCCTACGTCACCGAATGAGGTCGACTGGCCGGCGTTGCGTGCGGTCGCGGTCGACATGATGCACCGCGCGTACGCGCCGTACTCCCACTTCGCGGTGGGAGCGGCGGCGTACGTCGACGACGGCCGCATCGTTGCCGGATGCAACGTTGAGAACGCGTCGTACGGTTTGACGTTGTGTGCCGAATGCGGGCTGGTGTCCGACCTGCACCGGACCGGCGGCGGACGGCTGATCGCCTTCACCTGCGTGGATCGGCACGAGCATCTCCTGACCCCGTGTGGGCGGTGCCGGCAGTTGCTGTACGAGAACGGCGGTCCCGGACTGTTGATCGAGACCGCGACCGGGGTCCGGACGCTGGGCGAACTGCTGCCGGGCGCGTTCGGGCCCGAGTATCTGGAGGAGTAATGAGTTTCGACGCGGTGGACGTCATCCGGACCAAGCGCGACCGCGGTGAGCTGAGCGACGGTCAGATCGACTGGGTGATCGACGCCTACACCAAGGGCGAGGTCGCCGACGAGCAGATGTCCGCGCTGGCGATGGCGATTCTGCTGAACGGGATGAACCGCCGCGAGATCGCCCGCTGGACCGCCGCGATGATCGCGTCCGGCGAGCGAATGGACTTCGGCAAACTGTCCCGGCCGACCGCGGACAAGCACTCGACCGGTGGCGTCGGCGACAAGATCACGCTGCCGCTGGCGCCGTTGGTGGCTGCCTGTGGCGTCGCCGTACCGCAGCTGTCCGGGCGCGGCCTCGGGCACACCGGCGGCACGCTCGACAAGCTGGAGTCGATCCCAGGCTGGCGCGCGTCGCTGTCGAACGACGAGCTGATGCGCCAGCTCGAGGAGGTCGGTGCGGTGATCTGCGCCGCCGGGGACGGACTCGCGCCGGCGGACAAGAAGCTGTACGCCTTGCGGGACGTGACCGGGACGGTCGAGGCGATCCCGTTGATCGCCAGCTCGATCATGAGCAAGAAGATCGCCGAAGGTACCGGCGCGCTGGTGCTGGACGTGAAGGTCGGGTCCGGCGCGTTCATGAAAGACCTGGCCGATGCCCGCGAGCTGGCCGAGACGATGGTTGCGCTGGGCACCGATGCCGGCGTGAAGACCGTTGCCTTGCTCACCGACATGTCCGTGCCGCTGGGACTGACCGCGGGGAACGCGCTGGAGGTGCGCGAGTCGGTCGAGGTCCTGGCCGGTGGTGGTCCCGCGGATGTGGTCGAGCTGACCGTTGCGCTGGCTCGCGAGATGCTGGCCGCGGCCGGCGTGGAGGCGGACCCGGCGGAGAAGCTGCGCGACGGTACGGCGATGGACGTCTGGCGGGCGATGATCGCGGCCCAGGGCGGCGACCCGTCCGCGGAGCTCCCGATCGCGCCCGAGCAACACGTCGTACCCGCGCCGGCAACCGGCGTACTGTCCAAGCTCGACGCGCTCGCCGTGGGTGTTGCTGCATGGCGGCTCGGCGCTGGACGTGCGCGCAAGGAGGACCCGGTCTCCCCGGTGGCCGGCGTCGAAATGCACGCCAAGCCCGGCGACCAGGTCACCGAGGGCCAGCCGCTCCTCACCCTCCACACCGATGACCCGACCCGCATCGAACGCGCTCTGGAGTCCCTGACCGACGCCACCGAGGTAGCCGACTCCTACGAACCAGGCCCCCTGATCATCGACCGCATTAGCCCCTAACCCCTGACCGCGCCCAGCCTCCGCCTTCCACACTCCGCGGCAACCTCCCACACACCGCGGTGACCTCCCACAAGGAGTTGCGTGTGCAAGGTCCCCATCGCCTGTCGAACGTCGGAGCCGTTGGGGCGTGGTCGGGTGGGTGATCAGGTGGTGCGGTGGCGGGTTGTGTGACGGATGGCCTGCTGTTTGGTGTCAGCGGTGACAAGGCCCGCCATCTGCACCCGCCATCTGCACCCGCCCTCGGCTTCCGCTGCCGTTGTCGGTGGCGGGTTACCGCGCGTTTGCCTCGGCGAGGAGGTGGTCGATGTGGGCGCGGGCTGCTTTCGGGTGCATGGGTTCGCAGCCGGCGGCTACGCAGCGGCGGATGATTTGCGGGTCGTCGCGGAGGAGCAGGAGGCCGCGGCGGAGGAGGGTGAGCGGGGGTTTGCGGTGTTCGCGGAGGTCGCGCTGGAAGCGGCGGACGAACGTGACGACGCGGTGGTGGTACACGCAGATCGCCGTCGCGAGCAGGTCCCGGTCGCGGAGCGCGCCGGCGATCTGGTCCGCGAAGATGCCCTCGGCAACGATCAGCGGGGAGCCTTCGGTGGTGACGGGGCGGTGACCGACGGTGCCGTCGGTGGCGATGTCGTAGATCGGCAGGTCGGCCGATCCCGTCGTACAGAGCTTCTCCAGGGCAGCCACCGCACGTTCGCCGTCCCATGAGCGCGGATCGTCCCAGTCCACGATCCCGAGCGGAGAGCGTGGCATCGCCTCGTCGTCGCCGTCGCGGTAGAAGTCGTCCAGTCGCACGACGGGCAGCCCGACCCGCTCCGCCAGCCGCGACTTCCCTGCCCCCGAGGGCCCCGCCAGCAACACCACCCGTGAAAGCACCGGCACATTCTCGTCCACTCCCTGCCGTAACAGCCAATCGGCTCCGCGCTCAATCCAGGAGGGCATGACGGAGTTCGGCCGCCGAGTGGGTGAACCAGTGGTTGGTGCGGTCGGTGAGTTCGGCTTCGCCGGTGGTCCAGCGTTGGTGGAACCACGGGTGGCCGGCTTCGGAGCCGCGGCGGACGTAGTCCATGCACCAGATGTGGTTGTCGGCGGCCGCGTCGACCAGGCGGAGGCGGTCGGCGTCACCAAGCCCGTACGCATCGGCGAACCGGCGTAAACGGGCCAGCGACCGACCCCGCCGTACGTCGTGGATGTCCTCGGCCGGACGCAATGGCGCCCACAATCGCACCGCCGTGGCTACGTCCCACAGCGCCGATCCAGGGCCTGCGAGGTCGAAGTCGATGAGTGCGACCGCGACCCCGTCCCGGAACACGACGTTGTCCAGATTCGGGTCGTTGTGGCTGATCAGCCCGGTCACATAAGCCGAAGGAACCGGCTCGGCCCACTCGAGACCGACCGGTCGGTAATCGGCCACCGCCGCGTGGTACTCCCGCAGCAGCCGCGCGACGCTGTCCAGCGCCTCGTCCGTCATCGACCACGCCGGGTACGGCGGCGTCACGGTGTCTCCGGCGAGGTACGAAAGCACCTCACGCCCCTGCGCATCAATCCCCAGAAACGCCGGCGCACCCGTGAATCCGACGCTCTCGAGGTGCTGCAGCAGCGCGTGCGTCGCCGTACTACTGGCGCGCAGCGGCCGCCGGACGGTATCTCCGACCCGCACCACCAACCCGCGGTTCGCCGTACCTCCGACCAGCTCGACCTCAGCAGTTGGCCTCACCATTGCCGGTCAGTCTGACGGCTCCAACAGGGCCTTCGCCAGAGGTGCGTGCGTAACGATCGCGTTCACCAGCCCGCTGCGGACGGCGGCGCGCACGGCTTCGACCTTCGCCAGGCCGTACGGGATCGCGATCACCTCGTCGATCTTGTCCATCTGCTCCGCGCTGATCGCGATCACCCGATCGGTCATCCGGCTCTGCACCGGTACGCCGTCCGCGTCCACGAAGACACCCGAGATGTCCGCCACGACGCCGCGCTTCTGCAGTTGTTCACAGGCCTTCGGCTCCATCGCGTCGTACAGCGTCGACTGCCCGGGCGCCCACGAACCGAGCCCGACGACGGCCTTCGTCACCGAGTCGAAGTGGCTGATCGCCTCGGCGACCTCGGGCTGCTGCCGCAGGGCGCGTGCCGTCGCGGCGTCCGGCACGACCAGCGGCGCGTAGAACAGGTACGCCGGACCGCCTGACAGGCGAGCGGTGTGCCGGACGAGCTCGACCGAGTTCGCCTCGACGTCCGGGCGGGTCAGCGCACCCGTCAGCTGGACCACCGGCACCGGCACGAGCGTCTTGAGCTGCTCGGTCATCGCGGTCACGGCGCGTGCCCAGGCCAGGCCGAGCACGTCTTCCGGGGTGACGATCTCGGTCAGCAGATCCGCCGCGGCCTTGCCGAGCTGCGTGCGCAGCGCGGGCTCGTCGACCTCGGGGGTGTCGACCACGATCGCCCGGCGCAGCCCGAGCGTCTCCTGCAACCGCGCGGACAGGTCGAGGTCGATCGCTCCGGGGTGGCTGATCTCGATCCGCACGAGTCCGCTCGCGCGCGCCTGGTCGAGTAGTCGCGCGACCTTGAACCGGCTGAGCCGGAACTCGTCGGCGATCTCCACCTTCGACCGACCGTCGACGTAGTAGCGCCGCGCGATCGACGCGGTCAGCACCAGCTGGGCCGGCCCGAACGTCTCCATCTACGCCTCCCCGCTCATATGAGCACGTGTGTACCCAAGTGTGGCACAACGTCTTGACAGGTCAACCCGTTCCCCGGTTCACTCATGGTGTGAGCAGCGGCGTGCTCAAATGAGCAGGCCCCCGGCGGCATCAAGGGAGTGGCTCGTGCTGAGTAGGCGCAAACGCATCGGAGCGGTCGGGGTCGCGATCCTGGTGAGCGCGGTCAGCGGCTGTGCGGGCTGGGGCGGCGGCGCCGGTGACGGCGGCCAGGACAGCATCAACGTGCTGATGGTGAACAACCCGCAGATGGTCGATCTGCAGAAGCTCACCGCCGACAACTTCACCAAGCAGACCGGCATCAAGGTGAACTTCACCGTACTGCCGGAGAACGACGTCCGGGACAAGATCAGCCAGGAGTTCTCCAGCCAGGCCGGTCAGTACGACGTCGCGACGGTCAGCAACTTCGAGATCCCGATCTACGCCAAGAGCAAGTGGATCGCGCCGCTGTCGGGCTACATCGCCAAGGACCCGACCTTCGACCAAGACGACATCCTCAGCTCGATGACCAAGTCGATGACGGCCGAGGACGGCAAGATCTACGGCGAACCGTTCTACGGCGAGTCGTCGTTCCTGATGTACCGCAAGGACATCCTGGCCGCCAAGGGGGTGACGATGCCCGCGAAGCCGACCTGGCAGGAGGTCGCGGACATCGCCGCCAAGGTCGACAACGCCCAGCCCGGGATGCGCGGCATCTGCCTGCGCGGCCAGCCCGGATGGGGGCAGTTGTTCGCGCCGCTCACCACGGTGGTGAACACCTTCGGCGGCACCTGGTTCACCGAGGACTGGCAGGCGAAGGTCGACTCGCCGGAGTTCACCGAGGCGACCAAGTTCTACGTCGACCTGGTCCGCGCGCACGGCGAGGCCGGCGCGCCGCAGGCCGGCTTCACCGAGTGCCTGAACAACACCATCCAGGGCAACGTCGCGATGTGGTACGACGCCACGTCGGCGGCCGGATCGCTCGAGGCGCCGAACTCGCCGGTCAAGGGCAAGATGGGCTATGCGCCCGCACCGGTCGTGAAGACCGACAGCTCCGGCTGGTTGTACGCGTGGGCCTGGGGCATCCAGGAAGCCTCGAAGAAGAAGGACAACGCCTGGAAGTTCGTCTCCTGGGCCTCCGGGAAGGACTATGAGAAGCTCGTCGGCGAGAAGGTTGGCTGGTCCAACGTTCCGGCCGGCAAGCGCGCGTCGACGTACGAGATCCCCGAGTACGTCGCGGAGGCGAAGGCGTTCGCGGAGCCGACCAAGAGCGCGATCGAGAACGCCGACCCGACGAACCCGGGGGTCCAGCCGCGGCCGGCGCCGGGGATCCAGTTCGTCGACATCCCGGAGTTCCCCGATCTCGGGACTCAGGTCAGTCAGGACGTGAGCTCGGCGATCGCCGGGCGGATGAGCGTCGACGAGGCGCTGAAACGCGGGCAGGAGCTCGCCGACGACGTCGCGGAGCGGTACCGCTCCCGGCAAGCGAAGTAAGGGGTGCGGGCCATGTCTGTTGACGCCAAGCCGGAGACCAGTGCGCGGCCGCAGCGCAATGCGCCGCCGCCCGGATCCGAAGGCACCGTGCTGCGCAAGGCCGGCGACTGGGCACGTCGCGGGCCGTTGCTGCCGGCACTGATCTTCATGATCATCGTGACCCAGCTGCCGTTCGTGGTCACGCTGGTGGTGTCCTTCATGGACTGGAACGCGTACTACCCCGACGAGCGCGGCTTCGCCGGATTCGCGAACTTCCGCCGGGTGATCACCGACGCGAACACCCGGCACGCGATCTGGGTGACGATCCTGCTGACCGCCGGCGTGGTGCTGATCAGCCTGGTCCTCGGGCTGCTGATCGCGCTGCTGCTGGACCGCAAGTTCCGTGGTCGCGGCGCGGTCCGGACGATGATGATCACGCCGTTCCTGATCGTCCCGGTGGCTGCCGCGCTGTTGTGGAAGCACGCGCTCTACAACCCGACGTACGGCCTGTTCAACGGGGTGCTGAAGTGGTTGTTCGGCGACAACGCGCCGCAGCCGGACTGGATCAGCAACCAGCCGTTGTGGTCGATCATCTTCGCGCTGGTCTGGCAGTGGACGCCGTTCATGATGCTGATCCTGCTGGCCGGGCTGCAGAGCCGTCCGCTGGACGTGATCGAGGCGGCCGGCATCGACGGCGCGAACCAGTGGGAGATCTTCCGCTACATGACGCTGCCGCACCTGCGTCAGTACCTGGAACTGTCCGCGCTGCTCGGCTCGATCTACGTCGTGCAGAACTTCGACGCGGTCTTCACGATCACGTCCGGCGGTCTCGGGACGGCGAACCTCCCGTACACGATCTACCAGACCTTCTACACCGCGCACGACTACGGGCGGGCGTCCGCGGCCGGCGTGATCGTGGTCATCGGCACGATCGCGATCGCGATGTTCGCGCTGCGGTCGGTGTCCACGCTGTTCCGAGAGGAGA
This sequence comes from Kribbella sp. NPDC048915, assembly GCF_040649595.1. Classification (NCBI taxonomy): domain Bacteria; kingdom Bacillati; phylum Actinomycetota; class Actinomycetes; order Propionibacteriales; family Kribbellaceae; genus Kribbella; species Kribbella sp. NPDC048915. The sequence continues at coordinate 67,210 of NZ_JBEZFT010000033.1, forward strand.
CCGGACGATGACCGGCCAGGTGACGATCGTGAAGGGGCACAACCGTCGCGGTGGCGGCTGGGCCTTGTCCGGGCTGGCGTGGATCGTCGGCATTCTGTTCGTGCTGCCGGTGCTGTGGATGCTGCTGACCTCGTTCCACAGCGAGGAGGACGCGGCGAAGAACCCGCCGGACCTCGGCGCACCGCTGACGCTCGACGGGTACCGCGCCTTCTTCGACACCGGTCCGTGGCCGTCGATCGCGAACTCGCTGACCGCGAGCATCCTGTCCACGGTGCTGGTGCTGCTGCTCGCGTTCCCGGCGGCGTACGCGCTGTCGATCCGGCCGGTGAAGAAGTGGACCGACGTGCTGTTCTTCTTCCTGTCCACGAAGATGCTGCCGGTGGTGGCCGGTCTGCTGCCGATCTACCTGTTCGCGCAGTCCGTCCACTTCCTGGACAACATCTGGCTGCTGATCCTGCTGTACACCTCGATGAACCTGCCGATCGCGGTCTGGATGCTGCGCAGCTTCCTGTCCGAGGTGCCGGTGGAGATCCTCGAGGCGGCCTCGGTCGACGGCGCGTCGTTGTCCCGGACGCTCCGCTCGGTGGTCGCCCCGGTGGTGACGCCGGGGATCGCGTCGGCGGCGTTGATCTGCTTCATCTTCAGCTGGAACGAGCTGCTGTTCGCCCGCGTGCTGACCGGCACGGTGGCGCAGACGGCGCCGGTGTTCTTGACTGGGTTCGTGACAAGTCAAGGATTGTTCCTCGCCAAGGTCTGTGCCGCGTCGATCGTGGTCTCGCTGCCGGTGCTGATCGCCGGATTCGCCGCCCAGGACAAACTGGTCCAGGGCCTCTCGCTGGGGGCGGTCAAGTGACCGTGCTCTCGGCAACAACTCTGACCGCCCTCGGTGCCGGAGTCGCGGTGCCGTCGTACGACCGTACGGCGGTCCGCCCCGGTATCGTGCACTTCGGGGTCGGCGGGTTCCACCGCGCGCACCAGGCGATGTACCTGGACCGGCTGATGAACGAAGGGAAAGCACTCGACTGGGGGATCGTCGGCGTCGGCGTGCTCCCGCACGACCGGCGGATGGCCGACGTCCTGTCCGCCCAGGACCACCTGTACACGCTGGTCGTCAAGCACCCGGACGGCACGCTCGAACCGCGGGTGATCGGGTCGATCGTGGACTACCTGTTCGCGCCCGACGACCCCGAAGCGGTGCTCGCCCGGATGACCGACCCCGCCACGCGGATCGTCTCGCTGACGATCACCGAGGGCGGTTACCACGTGAACCAGGTCACTGGCGAGCTCGACGCCTCCGATCCCGCCCTGGCCGCGGACCTCGAGCCGGGCGCGACGCCGGGCAGCGCGTTCGGGTTCATCGTCGAGGCGTTGCGCCGGCGCCGTACGGCCGGTGTGGAGCCGTTCACCGTGATGTCGTGCGACAACATCCCCGGCAACGGGCACGTGGCGCGGAAGATGATCGCGGCGTTCGCGCGGCTCCAGGATCCGGAGATCGCCGACTTCCTCGAGACCGAGGTCCGGTTCCCGAACTGCATGGTCGACCGGATCACCCCGGTCACCACCGACGCCGACCGCGCGGCGCTGGCCGAACGGTTCGGCGTCGAGGACGGTTGGCCGGTGGTGTGCGAGCCGTTCACGCAGTGGGTTCTCGAGGACGACTTCGGCGGCGTGCGGCCGCCGTACGAGGACGTCGGCGTACAGATCGTCGAGGACGTCGAGCCGTACGAGTTGATGAAGCTCCGGCTGCTGAACGCGAGCCATCAGGCGCTGTGCTACCTCGGCTACCTGGACGGATACCGGTACGCGCACGAGGTGTGCCAGGACAAGCTGTACGTCGACTTCCTGCTCGGGTACATGGACCACGAAGGGACTCCGACGCTGCCGCCGGTGCCTGGGGTCGACCTGGACCGGTACAAGCACCAGCTGATCGAGCGGTTCGCGAACCCCGAGGTCCGCGACACGCTGGCGCGGCTGTGCGCGGAGAGCTCGGACCGGATCCCGAAGTGGTTGCTGCCGGTGATCCGCGAGCAGCTGGCCGCCGGCCGCGAGATCAAGCGATCGGTGCTCGTGGTCGCTTCCTGGGCGCGGTACGCCGAGGGTGTGGATGAGCAGGGGCAGCCGATCGACGTCGTCGACCGGCTGCGCGACAAGATCGTCGAGCGCGCGCAGCACAACCGGGACGACCCGTTGGTGTTCATTTCGGACCCGGACCTGTTCGGTGACCTGGCGTCGGACGAGCGCTTCGTATCGCAGTACACGGTCGCGTTGAAGTCGCTGCACGAGATCGGGGCGCGCGCCACCTTGGAAGCCCTTTAGTGTGGGTGCATGACTGAGCTGAGGCTGGTCGCCGGGGTGGACTGCTCCACCCAGGCGACCAAGGTGGTCGTGTGTGACGCCGAGACCGGAGCGGTGGTGCGGGAAGGCCGCGCGCCGCACCCGGACGGGACCCAGGTGGACCCGGCCGAGTGGTGGAAGGCGTGGGAGATCGCGTCCGACGGGTTGCTCGACGGCGTCCAGGCGATCGCGATCGGCGGCCAGCAGCACGGCATGGTGCTGCTGGACGACGCCGGTGAGGTAGTGCACCCGGCCGTACTGTGGAACGACACCAGCTCCGCCGACGCCACCGCCGAGCTGATCGCGGAGCTCGGCGGCCCCCAGGCGTGGGCCGAGGCGGTCGGTTCTGTCCCGGTCCCGTCCTTCACCGTGACGAAGCTGCGCTGGCTGCGAGACGAAGCGGCGCGCGGTGTCGAGGTCCGTCGTACTGCGGCCGAGCGGGCGGCGGCCGTCGTACTGCCGCACGACTGGATGACGCATCGGCTGGCCGCGGATCGTTCCGGGATCGAGGGGATCACCACCGATCGCGGGGATGCCTCCGGGACCGGTTGGTGGTCGCCGACCACGAACAGCTACCGGACCGACCTGGTGGAGCTCGCCTTCGGCCGGCAGTTGGCTTTGCCGCGCGTCGCGGGGCCGGCTGAGATCGTCGGTGAGACTGCGTTCGGGGCTGCGATCGCGGCCGGTACCGGTGACAACGCGGCGGCTGCGCTCGGTCTAAATCTGCAGCCTGGTGATGTTGCGGTGTCGCTCGGGACGAGCGGTACGGCGTTCGCTCGCTCGGCGCACGCGACTGCCGACCCGACCGGCATCGTGGCCGGTTTCGCGGACGCGACGGGGGAGTACCTGCCGCTCGTCTGCACGCTGAACGCGGCGCGCGTGATGTCCGCGACCGCGCAGATGCTCGGCCTCGAACTGTCGGCCTTCGACGAAGCAGCCTTGACGTCGCCGGGCAGCGAAGGGCTCGTTCTGCTGCCGTTCCTGGACGGTGAGCGGACGCCGGACCTGCCGCATTCGACCGGTCTGATCTACGGTCTGACCCGGGCGACCATGCAGCCCGCGACGATGGCTCGTGCTGCTGTCGAGGGTCTGCTGTGCGGGCTCGCCGATGCGGTCGATGCGCTCCGTGAGCAGGGGCTGCCGGTGCAGCGGGTGCTGCTGCTGGGTGGTGGGGCGCGTGCCCGCTCCGTCCAGGCTCTGGCGCCCGCGTTGCTCGGCGCGGACGTCGTACTGCCCGAGCCCGCGGAGTACGTCGCGCTCGGCGCCGCACGGCAGGCCGCCTGGGCGCTGTCCGGAGCTGCCACGCCGCCCACCTGGGAGATCCCGGTCGGGAAGCCGGAGCCGGCGATCAGCGTCGACGCCGCGACCATTCGCGCCAACTACGGACAGGTACTGTCCAACACCCAGCCGTTGCTCTCCCAGCCGTACAACCGTTGAGGTCCTACCCTGGGTAGATGGTGTACTTCGGTGGGTTGCTCGCGCTGATCGGGCTGCTGACCCTACTGGTCAGGGACGGCGACGTCGTCGGGCTGCCCGCCGTCGCGGTCGGCGTCGGTCTGCTGGTCGTCGGCATTGGTGTCGGTGCGGTCGGCGCGGTACGCCGGCGCGCGGTCCGGCGGCGGAAGATCGCGAACGGCGAACCGGTGCCGGTCGGGAACGTGTTCGACCGTGCGAAGGCGCTGCCGCGGCTGCTGCGGGACGTCCGCCGCGGCACATACGCCGACCTCCCGAAGAGCCGTACGTTCCTGTGGGTGCTGGCGCTCGTGTACCTGATCTCGCCGGTCGACATCCTCCCCGACCTGCTCCCGATCATCGGCGTCACCGACGACGCCGGCGTCCTCGTCTGGCTCCTCACCAGCGTCTCCACCGCCGCCGGCCTCTACCTCCGCCGCGAACGCGAAAAGCTCCCCGAATCCACACCGCCGCAAGGCCGCCGCTCCACCCCCTGACATCCGGCGAACCCTCCACTTCAGGGGGCATCCCTCCAAGTGGAGGGTTGCCCCCAATGCCGCTCAGTTAGGGCTGGGGTGTGGTTGTCAACCGTCGTGGATGTGGATGGTGTGGGTGATCTTGTAGTTGTTGCG
>NZ_JBEZFT010000034.1:0-70171 GCF_040649595.1 Kribbella sp. NPDC048915
GTTGTGGGTTCCCAACCCTTCACACGGGTCAGGAACCCACAACACCGTGGGTGAACCCACCGTGCGGGACACGACCGGCGCGCCGGTCGCTGCGTGCATGAGATGTTCGATGCGCCGGCGCTGCACGCCTGGGGTGGTCGGCGCGTTTGGGGTGGGTCTGCCGGGCGGGTCAGCCTTTGAGGCCGGAGGCGAAGCCTCGGATGACGTAGCGCTGGAGGACGAGGAAGAGGAGGAGGATCGGGAGCGCGGCGAGGACCAGGCCGGCGGCGACCAGGCCGTAGTTCGAGGTGTATTCGTTGACGAACGCGAAGACCCGGACCGGGACGGTTTCCCGGCCGGAGCCGCCGAGGTACAGCAGCGGGGTGAAGAAGTCGTTCCAGATGTGGACGGCGTTGAGGATCAGGACGGTACCGGTGATCGGCCGCAGCAGCGGGAAGATCACGTGCGCGAACGCCTGCAGATGCGAGGCTCCGTCGATCAGCGCCGCGTTGGTGTAGTCGGCCGGCAGCGAGCGGATGAACCCGGTGTAGAGGAAGACCGTGAACGGCAACTGGATGCCGGTGTAGAACAGGATCATCCCCTGGTACGTGCCGAGCAGCCCGAGGTCGTTGACCAACTGGTAGAGCGGGATCATCCCGAGCTGGAACGGCAGGATGATGCCGACCAGGAACAGGATGTAGAGCGTGTAGCTCAAGCGCGTTGCCGTCCGGGCCAGGAAGTACGCCGCGAGTGAGCCGAGCACGATCAGCACCAGCACACTGCTCACGGTGATCAGCGTGCTGTTCAGCAAGGCCGAACCGAGTGACGCCGACTGCCAGGCCGCGCCGAAGCTGCCGATCGACGGCGGATCCGGCAGCGACAGCGGTTTGTTCGCGATCTGGCCGGGATCCTTGAAAGCCAGCGTCACCAGTGCGTAGACGGGGAACAGGAACGCGATCGCGACGGCCACCATCACGATCTCGAGCGCGAAGGTGCGGGGCGAGTACTTGTTCTTCATGCCGTCGTCTCCCGCGATCGCAGGTACCCGATCTGGATGAAGGACACCGCCGCGACGAAGATCGCCAGGACCAGGGCGACCGCGGTGCTGTACCCGAACTTGCCGAAGACGAAGGCCTGTTTGTACAGGACGGTCGACAGCGTGTCGGTCGCGTACCCCGGGCCGCCGTTCGTCATCGAGATGATCTGGGTGAACAGCGTCAGGCCGCCGACCGTGGACAGCATCAGGTTGATCGTCACGGCCGGCGCGAGCAGCGGCCAGGTGATGTGCCGGAACCGGGCGACGGTCCCCGCGCCGTCCACCATCGCCGACTCGTGCAGCTCGGCCGGTACTCCTTCCAGCCCGGCCAGGAAGATGACCATCGAATACCCGGCGCATTGCCAGATCACGGTGAAGGCCACCGACCACAAGGCCAGCGACGGGTTGCCCAACCAGTCCTGGCGCAGCCCGCCGAGCCCGATCGCGCCGAGCGCCGCGTTCAGCCCGGCGTCGGGCGCCGGGTTGTACACGTACTTCCACAGGAACGAGACCATCACCGGGCTGACCACGACGGGCGCGAAGAAGATCACCCGGAGCGCCATCCGGCTCTTGATCCCGGTGTGTACGCCGAGCGCGAGCAGCAAGCCGATCGCGTTCTGCACCACGACGATCGCCACCGTGAGGAAAAGCGTGTTCCGCAGCGCGCCGAGGGCCTGGTCGTCACGGAACAACTGCTGGAAGTTTTCCAGCCCGACGAACGACCGCTGCGCCCCGACGCCGGACCAGTCGGTGAAGGCCGATCCGGCGCCGGAAAACGCTGGATACAAGACAACCAGCAGATAAACGAGTAGCGCGGGCACCGCGAACAACCACGGCGGACCGATCCCGCTCCGCCGGCGGCGCGACGTCCGGACCGCGTCGCGCCGTACCGCCTGGGCCGTGACCGTCATGCGCTCTTCCGGTAGGCCTCGTCCATCTTCTTCAGGGCGTTCGGAACCGTCGTTTTCCCGCCGAGCAGTTCCTGGACGACCGCGAAGTGGGTCGGCTGTACTTCGGCGTTCGGCCAGCGCTGGTCCATGAACGGGACCGCCTTGTCGTCACTGAGGTACGGCAGGAACGGCTTCAGCACCGGGTCGACCTTCGCGTCGCCGTCGGAGTACAGCGGTACGCACGCGACCGCTTCGGCCCACGCGTTGACGACGTCGGGCTGACCGCAGTACTCGAGGAACTTCTTCGCCTGCTCGGCCTGCTTGCTCTTCACGTTCAGACCGATGCCGACCACCACACCACCCGGAATCCAGTTGTCGGCGGCAACATCCGTGGCCGGGAACGGGAACATCCCGAGGTCGTTCGGCGCCGGGGCCGCCTTCCGGAAGGCCTGCAGGACGGCCGACACCTGGACCGCCATCGCGGCCTTGCCGGTGCCGACCATCGAGGTGGCCTGTTCGTAGGTGGTGCCGTTCGGGTTGTCGTTGAAGAACCCCTTCTTCTGCAGCTCGAGGTACTTCTCCATCGCCTCGGCCCAGCCGGAGTCGGCGAACGACGCGTTGCCGGCGGTCATCTTGTCGTCGAAGTCCGGCGTCTTCGCGTAGACGGTGCCCGGGACGAGCGCGTAGTCGATCAGCTGCGTGACCCACGGCGTCTGGGCGCCGAGCGCGATCGGCACAATGCCCTTGCTCTTCAGCTTCTCGCACGCCGACAGCAACTCCGACCACGTCGTCGGTACGTCGACGCCCGCGGTGCCGAACGCCTTCTTGTTGTAGATCACGCCGAGCACACTGGTCCCGGGCGAGAAGATGAACGTCTTGCCGTCGTTCTGGAACGCGCCCTTGAAACCCGCCGGGATCTTCTGCGTCCAGGACTGGTCGCTGAGGTCGGTGAGCAGGTTCGCCTTGCTCAGCTGGACCATCGACATCGCGCTGCCGTTGCCCGGGTAGACCGCATGCAGGTCCGGCGCGTTGCCGGCCGCGAGCTGCGCGCGGAGCGCGGTCTGCAACTGGTCGGCGGGCGAGAACGAGAGGTTGAAGTCGAACCCGGCGTTCGCCTTCTTGTAGTCGTCCAGCGCTTTCCGCAGACCGGCCTCCTGGCTGCCGGCGCCGATGATCTTCAGGGTGCCGCCGGACGACGAGCCGCTGCCGTTGCCCCCGCCGCACGCGGCGAGCGCGCCACCCAGGGTCGCGGCGCCGGTCAGTTGCAGGAGCCGCCTTCGGCTGATGGACCGATCGAGTGCCATGGGTTCCTCCTGAGCGCCGTCGTACCGGCCAAGAATGTGAAGTAACCGAAAGATCGTGTTACTTTTGTCACGCGGGACGCTACGTACGGCCCGGGAGGGTGTCAAGACCTCGTTGAAAGGATTCAGTCGGCACCGGTGTGAAAAGGCCTCCACCGGCGTTTTGGGCGGGTGGCCACGCCGCCTGAGAAGATGGGCGACGTGCCCGTGACCGCGTTCTCGTATCCGGCCGGCGCGACGTCGTTCGGACCGACCGCGCCCGTGTCGGGGCGGGTGCGCGCGTGAGAAAAGTCGTAGCGGCCGGCCTGTTGCTGCTGGCCCTGGCGCTCGGCGTGGGCGGTGGCTACGCAGCCGGTGACTACCTGGATCGCCCGACTGCCGCCGGCACGGCCGCGCCGCTCGGCGAGGTCTCGCCGTCGCCGACCCCGTCGCCCTCGGAGCCCTCACTGCCGGTGAAGACGCCGGTCCCGAGCAACGTCGAACCGCTCAATACCGGCTTGGAGTACACCACTCACAGCGTCACCGTGACTCCGAAGGGCGCCGCGCCGGTGCGGCTGGCGGTCGAGACGCCGCAGGGCTGGCGGCTGGCACCGCGCGATCCGGAACGCCCCGCCGAGTTCAAGTATCTCGACAAACTGCGGGAACGCGGCGTGCGGGTCGAAGCGGTTGAACCCGCGGTCCGGACGCCCGCCGACGAACTGGCCAAACTCGTCGTCGACCTCAAGAAGAGCGTGCCGGCCGAGGACGGCCTGCGCATCATCAGCCAGACCAGCGACGAGCAGATCCTCGGCGACGACGGCCGGCCGCGCTCGGTCGCCACGCTGATCTACACCTATATTCCGGGCGAGACCCTGCGGTACGTCGTCGTGCGGTGGATCGCGGTCAACGACAACCCGTTCGCCACGATCGAGATGAGCATCACCGGCTTGCCGCAGGACGCCACCGGCCTCGACGAGGTCCTCCTGCACGCCACGCAGTCGGCCCGCGTGGTCGGCTGAGGCACCGGTCCGGAGTACCCGTGCGCTCACTTTCACGGAATCGTTACAAGTCCGCAGCAACTTGTCCGGGGGGTCAGGGTGTCTTCTCTTAGGGAGATCTGGGGTCTCAGGGACATCCGGGGAGGTGAGGCATGGCGGGGACGGTGACCAGGCGCACGATGCTCGGCGCCGGCCTGCTCGCTCTGGCGGGGGTCGGCGGCGCGGGCGGGTACGGCGTTGGCCTGTTCCTCACCAAGGAGCCGAGCGTCGCCGGGACAGCCGCGCCGCTGGCGGTCAACCTCCCGGCCTCGTCGGCCACGCCCACTCCCACACCGCCGCTGCGCAAGGTCACGCACGACGACTCGCCCGCGCTGCGAGCCGACGACCTGCGATACGCGACGCGGAGCTTCACCGTGAGCGACCAGCTCAAGTCACGGATCACGGTCCGGGTCCCGGCGGACTGGGCGTACACGAAGCAGACCCCGCCGAAGAGCGGCCGGTTCACCGACCGCACCAAGAAGCGCTGGATCCGGATCGAGGCCGGCTTTCCGATCACCCGGCCGCCCGCGGAATCGATGGCGCTGCGCGAGCAGCAGCTCGCCGCGGTGTCACCGAGCCAGATGGTGAAGATCCTGTCGAGCGACGTGGACGACAGGTCCGCGACGCTGACCTACTCCTACGTCCCGGACGAGGAGCTCTCGCCGCGCGGCATCCTGCGGTACGTCATCGTCCGCTGGGTCGCCGACGACAGCGGCAACTGCGCCGTCGAGATGAGCTCCACCGGCCTCCCGCAGGACAAGGACGCCCTGCTCGACGTCCTCGACCGCGCCACCAGCACCATCGAACGCCACGACAGCGAGCTCTAGCCCGCCGGTCGTGCCCCGGTAGCCGGCCGGCGGCTGGTCGGACCGTGCTGGTCGGACCGTGGTGGCCGGACTGTGGTGGGTCAGTCGACGGGCCAGATGGTGCGGAAGATGGTGGAACGGAGCCGGTAGAACCGGCGCCGGGTGGACTCGATCAGCGCCGGCGACGGCCGGAACCGTTCGGTCGGAAAACGCATGGGGACACCTGCTCAGTCGTTGTACTTCACCGTGTCCGCGATCGCGGCGGCACGGGCCGGATCCGATCCAGGGACAACCACCTGAACCAGCAACGAGCCCTCGGCCCCGTAATCGACGACCCGTTGGAGCAGCACGATATCCGCACCGAAGCAATCCGTGGAAATCCGCTCCGTAAAGATGCGATCACCGGACGTGTTGATGCTCGGCGCCCCCGGGACAGCACAGTTCTGGCCGGCCGGCACTGCCAGCTTCGTCTTGGACACCCCGACGAACACACCCGGCGTCCGCCCCGACCAGCCGACGTCCCTGCTGACCCGGAACGCCGGGGCGGCCGCGTCGCTGCCCGGCGCTGTCCAGACAGAGCTGGCCATCGACCGCGCCCAGTACCGCGGCAACTCCACCTGGAACCCGTCTCGACCGACGGCAACCACCGTGCGGCCCGACAGGTACCAGTGAGCGGCATAGCCGGCGCCACCGCCAAGTAGGAGGGCCAGCGCGGCCGCGACGAGCCACCGCCCGCGCCGCCGCTTCCGTGGCGCCACAACCGAAGCAGTCTCCGCTGCAGTACTACCCGCCGCCGCAGTACCACCGGCCGCACCACCTGCAGCGACACCACCCGCAGCGGTACTACCCGACGCCACACCGCTCACCGCCGAGTTGCCCCCGGCCGCATCGCCCGCCGTACCACCAGCAGCTGCACCAGCCGCGGTACTACCCGCTGCTCCACTGCCCAACGCCCTACTGCCCGCCTGCGTCGCGATGGCCGATGCAGCGTCCGTGACGAGAGTCGGCTGGTTCTCGTCGCTGAGGGCCGTCTTCGCGTCCAGGTCGGCGCCGGCAGTACGGGCCGTCGCCGTCTCGCGGGCAGCGACCGAGAAGCTGTGGGTGGTCTCGTCGAGCGCTCCGACCAGCTGCTTGGTGAAGGTCTGGACGTCCGGCCAGCGCTTCTCGCGGTCGGGGTCCAGGGCGCGGACGATCGCGGCGTCGACCTGTTCGGGCAGCTCGAACCCGAGCGAACTCGGCGGCGGTGCCACTTCCACCCGGCTCGCGGCGCCCAGGCCGTCCACCTGGTGCGGCGAGCGACCGGTGAGAGCGGCGTACGCGACGGCGCCGAGCGAGTACTGGTCGGCGCGCTGGTCGAGCCGCTCCCCCAGCGCTTGCTCAGGAGCGACGTACGACGGGGTGCCGCCGGGCATCGTGATGCGGGAGACCTCGTCGAGGGACTTTCCCAGCCCGAGGTCGGACAGCACCGCCCGCTCGCCGTCGTCGGTGCTGCGGAACAGGACGTTGGCCGGTTTCACGTCGCGGTGCAGCAGGCCGCGCCGGTGCAGCGCCTGGAGTCCGCGACCGACCTGGACGACCACGTCGACGGCCGCAGGCAGGGGCAACGGCTCCTTCTTCAGGCGGTCGGCCAGCGTGCCGCGGTCGGCGTACGTGAGCACCAGGAACGGGCGGCCGTCCTCGAGTTCGCCGACGTCGTGCACCTGGACGACGTGCTCGGACTCCACCCGGCGCAGGAACCGCCCCTCCTCGAGGAAGCGTTTCCGGACCGAGTCGTCGTGCCCCCAGTTGTCCGCGAGCACCTTGATCGCCACTTCGGCGTCGAGTTGCTCGTCGTACGCCAGCCACACGGTCGCGAAACCACCCGCGCCCAGGCGTCGGCGCACGGCGTAGCGACCGAGTCTGGTTGGGACCCCCATACAGGGCATTATGGGTCATTGGAGTGTCCTCATCCGGGGGGCGCAGGACAGCAAAGGCGCAGATGAGCGAAAGCACGAGTCCGGCCGACGACCTCGCCACCCTCGCGGAGCAGGCCCAGGCGGGCGACAAGAACGCGATGGACGACCTGCTCAGGCAGGTGTATCCGCGCGTCCTGCGGATCTGCCGCAGCGTCCTGCCGTACTCCGCCGACGCCGAGGACGCGGCCCAGGAAGCGCTGCTGAACATCGCCACCAAGATCAACACCTACTCCGGCCGGAGCAGTTTCTCGACCTGGGTGCACTCCGTCGCGGCGAACTCCGCCCGCTCGACGTACCGCAAGCTGAAGCGCGCCGCCCAGGCCGCGCACAACCCGGAGAGCATGGAGAAGCCGGATCCGCGCACCACCAGCGTGATCGCCGGCACCCGCCTGGACCTCCTGGAAGCCCTCGAAACCCTCGAGCGCGATCGCCCGCAGATGGTCACCCCGCTGGTCCTGCGGGACGTCTACGGCTTGTCGTACGAGGAGATCGCGGCCGAGGTCGGCGCCCCGCTCGGGACGGTGAAGTCCCGGATCCACGACGCCCGCGAGGTCGTCCGCCCGCTGCTGCGTCCGAAGGACTGACCGCCCGCATCCTCCCGGTTACCGGCCGCGCAGGGGGGCTGCGCGGCGGGCCGAGGTGTGTTGCTATGGGTTCATGAAAAAGCTCATCAACGACCCTGGTGATGTTGTAGGTGAGGCGCTGCGGGGGATGGCGGCAGCACATCCGGACCGGTTGCGGGTGGACGTGGAGAATCGCATCGTCTACCGCAAGGATGCGCCGAAGGCCGGCAAAGTCGGAGTGATCTCCGGCGGCGGGTCTGGGCACGAACCGATGCACGGCGGTTTCGTCGGTCTCGGGATGCTGGACGCGGCCTGTGCGGGGGAGGTGTTCACCTCACCGGTGCCGGATCAGATGATGGCCGCGACCAAGGCCGTCGACGGCGGCGCCGGCGTGCTGCACATCGTGAAGAACTACACCGGCGACGTGATGAACTTCGAGATGGCCGCCGAACTGGCCGCCGCCGAGGCCGGGACCGAGGTGCTGTCGGTGGTGACGAACGACGACGTCGCCGTCCAGGACAGCCTGTACACGGCCGGCCGGCGCGGTGTCGGGGTGACGGTGCTGCTGGAGAAGATCGTCGGCGCGGCCGCCGAGGAGGGGCGTTCGCTGCAGGAGGTCGCGGACCTCGCCAAGCGGGTGAACGAGAACGGCCGCAGCATGGGGATGGCGTTGACGTCGTGCACGGTCCCGGCCGCGGGCAAGCCGACGTTCGAGCTGGCCGAGAACGAGATGGAGGTCGGGATCGGCATCCACGGCGAGCCCGGCCGGCAGCGGTTGCCGCTGGCCCCGGCCAAGGAGATCGCGCAGATGCTGGTCGACCCGGTGGTGTCCGATCTGCCGTACCAGCAGGGCGATGCGGTGATCGCGTTCGTCAACGGGATGGGCGGTACGCCGCTGATCGAGATGTACCTGATGTACAACGAGGTCGCCCAGCTGCTCGACCGGGCCGGGATCACCGTCGCCCGGTCGCTGGTCGGCAACTACATCACGTCGCTGGAGATGGCCGGCTGCTCGGTCACACTGCTGAAGGTGGACGACGAACTGGTGCGGCTGTGGGACGCTCCGGTGAACACTCCCGGTCTACGCTGGGGAGCGTGAGCATGGGAGTGGACTCCTTCGTCAACTGGCTGCGCGACTGCGCGACCGTTCTGCACGAGAACGCGGCGTACCTGACCGAGCTCGACTCGGCGATCGGCGACGCGGACCACGGCGCCAACATGGATCGCGGATTCCAGGCGATCGTGGCGCTGCTGGACGAGACGTCGTTCGAGACCGCCGACGACCTGTTCAAGAAGGCCGGCATGACGCTGGTGAGCAAGGTCGGCGGTGCGAGCGGTCCGTTGTACGGGACGTTCTTCCTGCGGTTCGGGACCGCGCTGGCGGGTGCCGAGGCGACGCCGGAGGCGATCGGGAAGGCCTTGCACGCGGGGGTCGAGGGCATCCTCGCCCGCGGCAAGGCCGAGCCCGGCGACAAGACGATGTACGACGCCTGGGCGCCGGCGCTGGAGGCGTACGACGGTGCGGTCGCGGGCGGAGCGGACCTCGGGGCGGCGCTGACCGCGGCGGCCGAGGCGGCGGCGAAGGGACGGGACGCGACGATCCCGCTGGTCGCGCGGAAGGGCCGTGCGAGCTACCTGGGTGAACGCAGCGCCGGGCACCAGGATCCCGGCGCGACCAGTACGACGCTGATTGTGGAGTCTGCTGCGCGCACACTCTCATGATCGGCATCGTGGTGGTGTCGCACAGCCGTGCGCTGGCCGATGCCGCGGTCGGGCTCGCGTCGGAGATGGTGGCCGAGGGCAAGCGACCGGTGATCGCGGTGGCGGCCGGTCTGGATGCGACGACGTTCGGGACCGACGCGATGGCGGTGTCGGAGGCGGTCACCGCCGCCGACAGTCCGGACGGCGTACTGGTGCTGCTCGACCTGGGCAGTGCGGTGCTGAGCGCCGAGATGGCGCTGGAGTTCGTCGATCCGGAGGTCGCGGCTCGGGTGCGGCTGTCCAGTGCTCCGCTGGTCGAGGGCCTGGTCGCGGCGGTAGTGACCGCGTCGACCGGCGCCCCGCTGGCGGCGGTTGCGGCCGAAGCGGAACGCGGCCTGGCCGGCAAGCAGGATCACCTCGGCGACTCGGCTCCTGAAGCGGTTCAGGTTGCGGCGGCCGATCGCACCGTCGAGGTTCTCGTCGGCAACGAACACGGCCTGCACGCGCGCCCTGCGGCTCGCTTGGTCGGGCTGGTGAACCGCTTCAATGCCGCCGTCACGCTCACCGATCTGGACACCGGCCGCGGGCCGGTGGACGCGGGCAGCCTGAGCATGGTCGCGACGCTGAACGCCCAGCAGGGCCACCGGCTGCGCGTCGGTGCCAGTGGCCCGCAGGCTGCCGAGGCCTTGGCAGCCGTCGAGCAACTGGCGGCCGAGAACTTCGGCGACGAACCGGCAGCCACGGCGGGTGTGGCGGCTTCGGCAGAGCCGGCAGAAGCGGCGGGTGGCTCCGGGCTGGACGTGGCGATCGGCCCGGCCGTGCCCGCCGGCGATGCGGTCGACCTGAGCGACTATGTTGCCGATGACAACGAGCTGGCTCGGCTCGACGACGCTCTCGCGGCGGCGCGCGACGAGCTTCGGGTACTGCGGGACACTACCGCCGACCACGGTGCGATCTTCGACGCCCACCTGGCGATGCTCGAGGACCGATTGCTGCTCGACGAGATCCGGGCGGCGATCTCGGCCGGGGCCTCGGCACCCGAGGCGTGGCAGCACTCGTACGACGCGTTGGCTGCGACCTTCGAGGGGCTCGACGACGCGTACCAGCGGGAGCGTGCGCAGGACGTCCGCGCCGTACGCGATCGGGTACTGCGTCGACTGGCCGGTGTCGCGTCCGAGGAAACGCCCACCGACGGCATCCTCGTCGTACCGGAGCTGGATGCGGCGACCACCGCCACGATCGATGCGACCCGGATCGCCGGGATCGCCGTTCGCGCGGCCGGGACGACCGGACATGGGGTGATCGTGGCGCGCTCGCGAGGCATCCCGTTGATCACCGGGATCGGAGACGTCGAGGTCACGCCGGGCATGCTGGTTGCCTTCGACGCGCGGACCGGGACCTTCGACGTCGCACCGGACGCCGAGCGGGTGGCGGCAACGATCACCGAGCGCCGCGCGGAGCGGGCACAGGCGCTCGCCGACGCGGAGCAGCCCGCCACCACGCGCGACGGCACGACGATCGACGTACTGGTGAATGTGGGCGTCGTCCAGGATGCCGTGGATGCGCGCGGGGCCGAAGGGTCCGGCCTGGTACGCACCGAAGTGCTGTTCGGCGATCGGCGGACAGCGCCGACGGTCGACGAGCAAGTGGCGACGTACCGCGAGATCGCGCGGGCGCTGGGCGGGAAGCCGATCACGATCCGGACCTGGGACATCGGCGGCGACAAGCCGTTGCCGTTCCTCCCACAGGCGCAGGAGGCGAACCCGTTCCTCGGTGAGCGCGGGCTCCGGGTGTTCCGGCGCCGTCCCGAACTGCTGCGCGATCAGCTGGAAGCAGTCCGTCGTACGGCGGCCGAGACGCCGGTGCACGTGATGTTCCCGATGGTGACGACCGCGGACGAGGTGGCCTGGGCGCTGGAGGAGCTCGGGCCGCGGGACGGGCTCGAGGTCGGCATCATGGTCGAGGTGCCGGCCGCGGCGCTGCGGGTGGCGACGCTCGCCCGCGACCTCGACTTCGTCAGCATCGGCACCAACGACCTCACGCAGTACACGACGGCGGCCGACCGCACCAACGCTGCCGTTGCGCCGCTCGCCGACGGTCTCGATCCCGCCGTACTGCAGTTGATCGACCACGTCGTCCGGTACTCCGGTGTCCGTGTCGCGGTCTGCGGTGATCTGGCCAGTGACCCGCAGTCCGCCGTACTGCTCGCGGCACTCGGTGTGCGCGAGCTGAGTGCGGTCGGACCGCAGGTGCCGCTCGTCAAGGCGCGGCTACGGCAGGCGGATCTCGGTCAGGTCGACACCGCCGCCGTACTGGCTGCGCGGGATGCCGATCAGGTGCGGGGCTTGCTGTAGTAGCGCAGCTCGACCAGGTTGAAGCCTGGTGTGCGCTCCTGCTTGGCCGGAAGCGTGTAGCTCGCGCCGGGCTCCAGGTACGTCACGTCGGGGCTGCTCTGGTCCAGGTCGACGACCAGCGCCGGGTAGGCACCGGTGTGCCAGGTGTACGACTCGCCCGCCTCCGGCGTGACGTGCTGGACGCGGACGTCGTCCTCGTCGACCACCACCTTGGCCGGGATCTCGCCGGCCTGTTCGAAGCCGGACTCGGCGGGGATGCCGGTGACCGCGAAGTACGGGTCGCCCGAGGCCTCCTCCCCCAGGTCGAGCAGCTCGATCAGGCGGTTCAGATACAGCGCGTCGCCGTCGTTGGTGAGCATGTGCACCGGGGAGACCGGACGGTAGACCGACCCGCCGACCGTCTCGCTCAGTTGGCGCGCCGGGCTGCCGTCCAGCCAGTCCATGTGGCACGGCGACGTCGACAGGCACAGCACGACGTACGGGTTGTGGTGCAGGTGCCAGCCCTGCGCCTCGCCGGGCTGCAGGGACACCTCCCAGACGCGGACGCGCGAGTTCTTCAGCAGGACGCGCGTCCCGATCTCGCCCAGGACGACCTCGGTGCCGTCAGGTGCGGTGACAGTGGTGCCGGCGGTCATGCGTTCTCCTCGATCGGTCGTTCCATCGCGACGCCGGCGAGCAGTGCGCCGTCCGGCATCGGTAGCTGCGCAGACTCCACCTCGGTGAAGCCGAAAGCCTTGTAGAGCGGCACTCCGGGCAGTGTGGACATCAGGGCGAGTTTTGTGAACCCTTCCGCGCGGGCTGCTTCGGTGCAGGCGGTCAGGATCGCACGGCCGAGTCCGCGCCGCGTCCAGTCCGCTCGGACGAACATCGCCCGGACACGGGCCGGTTCAGTTGCCGGGTCGAGCAGTCGCTCGTCCGCGCCCGCCGTACTCGCGTTGAACAGCTTGTTCCGCCGGCTCCACCCGCCGCAGGCAACGATCTCACCGTCGGCCTCCAGCACGTAGTAGGTGCCGTCGTCGATCAGCGCGGTGTCCAGCGTGGTGATGTGCTTGGCCGCACTCGCCGTCTGCGCGCTGTCGTAGTACGCCGGAAACTGAGCCTCCACAGCAACCCGAGCCAACTCGGCGATCGCCTCGCCGTCCCCGGGCTCCGCCAACCGCAGCACCGCCTCCATGCCGACAGGCTAGTTGATTCGATCCACACGAAATGGTGCGGCCTGCTGCAATCTGGGTGCGGTGAAATGAGGGCCGGGGCCGGTGGACATCTACCGGGTATGACGCTGATACCGATCGAGGCTCGGAGTGGGCCGGTGAGTGAGGGAGTCGTGGACGACTCACCGCCGGACGTACGCCGGGAGCGGTTCGAGCAGATCTTCGCGGCGCACCGGGAGGCTGTGCTCGGGTACTTGCGCCGCAGGACCGACAGCGGCCACGACGCCGCCGACCTGCTCGCGGACACGTTCCTGGTCGCGTGGCGCCGGCTGGACGCCGTACCGCCCGACCCGCAGACCAAACCGTGGCTGTACGGCGTGGCGCGCCGAGTGCTGGCCAACCACCGACGAGGCGAAGGCCGGCGCCACGCACTGGCGACGAAGCTGCGCGACGAGCTCACCGACACCCCACCGGACGTCCAACCCCTGCTCGAGGACACACCGGCGGCCCGCGCGTTCCGGGCACTGCCGGAGCAGGACCGCGAGCTGCTGTCGCTGGTCGCGTGGGAGGAGCTGGACACCGCGCAGATCGCCACCGTCCTCGGCATCTCCCGCAACGCCGTCCGCATCAGGTTGCACCGCGCCCGCAAGCGCTTCGCCAAATTGCTCACCGCCCCGCTCGCGAACCGCTCTGTGGTCGCCCTCAGCGAAGAGGTATCTCATGAAGACGCATGACATCGACGAAACCGTCCGCGGCCTTGACCCGCACCGCAGCACCGACAGTGTGTCCGGCGACGCGTGGGCCGAGCTGTCTGCCGCCGTCACCACCCAGGCCGGCACCACGCAGGCCGGCACCGCCGCGGAGGTGACACCGGCACCGGTGGTGCCGCTGCGCCGCCCGCCGCGGCCCCGCCGCCTGGTCCTGGCCGCCGCCTGCACGCTGGTGATCGCCGGCGCGGTGGCCGCGACGACGCTCAGCCGCCCGGCACAGAACCAGCCGCAGGCGCTGTCGTTCACCGAGCGCGGCGACAAGCTGATCGTCCGCGTGGTCGACCCGAACGCGGACCCCAAGCGCTACAACGCCGAGTTCAAGCGGATGGGCCTGGACGTGACGGTGCACAGTGTTCCGGTCAGCCCGCCCTGGGTCGGCAAGATGATCAGCTACAGCGGCCGCAACGACGACGACATGAGTCAGCTCAAGATCGTGGAGCCCGGCGAGCACTGCAACGGCACGCTGAACGCCTCCGACCCGGGCTGCCAGGAGGGCGTCGAGCTGCCGAAGAACTACGACGGCAAGACGGAGATCCAGTTCGGTCGCGCGGCGAAGCCCGGTGAGATGTACATCCACACCTCGTCGCACGCGACCGACAAGGGCGAGGTGCTCGCGGGTCTCGCGGTACAGAACAAGACCGTCGACCAGGTGATCCCGCTGGTGCAGAGCCGCGGCATCACCACGATCGAGTACTCGACCGGAAACGGCCCCAAGCTGGAGCAGCTCGAGTCCGCCCCCGGCAACTGGTACGTCGTGGACACCACCACCTACGCGGAGGGCTCCGTCACCCTGCACGTCAGCGCGACGCCGGCTAACTGAACGCCAGCTGGAGCAATCCTCCCGAGAACGTCGGACGCAGTACGGCCTCCACCCGGACGTACTGCGTCCGCACCGGCGTGAATGTCGTCGTGTTGAGCCGGTCCAGCGCCACGTCGTACGGCGTGGTGTTCTGGACCGGCCGCCACGTCCCGCCGTCCAGCCACAGCACTCGCCAGGACTGCGGTACGCGGCACTCGCCGAAGCCGGTGTCGTCGAACCAGTACGCCGACACCTCGGAAAGCTCCCGGACCGAGCGCAGGTCGTATTCGATCCACTCGGTCGTGCCGCGCCGGTCCCACCAGGTGAAGCGCGGAATCGACGTGTCTGCAGAGGATTCCGGCGTACGACCGGAGTCCGGAGCCTCGAGCGAGTCACCGTCGAACACGTGGGACGCGGAGATCCTGGTGCGGTACGTCCATTCCTTGCCGTCGGCAGCGACCTGCGGGAACGACGTGATCCGCAAGCGAGCCGCGCCCATCGGAATGAGCGTCACGGTCTCTTCCGGTTCGTCCGACCGCGCAGGGCTCGGCTGCAGCAGTCCGACCACGTCCTCGGTGTCTGTCTCCCACTGCGGGATCCGCCGAGCCAGCGTGGTCAGCGCAATCGGCACGCCGTCCGTGGTGAACGGGTTGTCCCCGGCGTCTCGCCGTACGACGTCAACGGGCGCGTCAGCGACCAGCCCGTAGTTCCACGGCGACTCCGGATAGACGGCGAGCTCAGGCCACTCCGCTGTCCCGCCGATGCGCTCGTAGCGCTCGTCGATCTGCAGTGAGTACGTCAGCGGGCCACGGTCGACCGACACAGAACGCTGGTTGTCCTCCCAGACCCGCCTCGTGGTGCGCATCGGCAGCGTCACCTCGACCCGATCGCCTGCACGCCAGGTGCGCTCCACCTTCATCCAGTCGCCGGCTACCGGCACCTGCTGCCCGTTGACCTTCACCGCGGCGCCGTCTGTCCAGCCGGGACGCCTCAGATACAAGGGGAATCGCACCGGGCGTTCCGTCTGGACGGTGAACGTGATGGTCTCGGAGAACGGGTACTCGGTGTCCTGCACGACAGTGACCGTCTCGCCCGATCCAGGGCCGACCTTTGCAGTCACCTTGCTGGCGGCGTACATCGACGCGGCCAGACCGTTGTCCGTGGTGGCCAGCCAGAGCTCTTGCACGTAGTACGGCCAGCCCATGCCGTAGTTGTGCGGGCAGCAGCGGTACTGGCGGACGCCGTACTTGTAGGCCAGCATCGGGAACGGGTTCTGGAACTGCCCGTGCTTGAGACCATCGTCGAGCTGCACGCTGTTTGCGCAGGTGATGTAGTGCATCACCTGCTGCTGCGGGTCGTACGACGCCGGCAGCGAGTTGAACGCCAGCTCCTCGCACCGGTCCGTCCAGGCGATGTCGCCGGTGAATCGGGTCAGCAGCTCACAGCTGTGCATCAGCTCGACGATGCCGCATGTCTCGAAGCCCTGCCGCGGGTCGCCGAAGCCGGGGCGCGAGTTCTCGTCGCCGGCGAACCCACCGCCGGGGAACTGCCCGTAGAGCCCCATCACCGTCGCATAGTTGCGGTACGTCGCCTCGCGGTGCTTGGCGTCGCCGGACAGCAGCCAGTACTGCAACGGCTCGCGGAAACCCTGTGCCAGGTTCACGTTGTGCCAGGTGGGGATGCCGTCGATGTAGTCCGCCGACCCGCTGTGCATCTTCTGCACCAGGTCCAGCAGCCAGGACTCACCGGTGCGGTTGTAGAGCCAGTACGCGCTGTCGATGTTGTCGCCCCAGCGGAACGCACCCCACGAGCGGTTGAACACCTCCGGCGGCTGCGTGTTCTGGAACCGCAGGTACTTCGTCATGAACGGAATCACCCGCTCGTCGCCGGAGTACTCGTGCCAGGACCGGAACGCGGCCAGCAGCGGCATGCCCGGCCAGAAGTCCGGACCGTCCTCCAGCGAGGTCCGCAACCGCTCCGGACCGAACCAGCCGTCGGGCTGCTGGGTCTTGAGGATGCCTTCCATCCAGCGCTGGGTTCGGCTCAGTACGCCGACGTCGCCGGTGACGTACCCGAGGTCGCCGAAGCCACGCAGCCAGTACGGCAGCTCCTCCCAGGCGCCCTGCGCCGGGTCGACCCAGCCGTTGCCTTCGTAACCGAGGAAGTCCGAGATCTCGTCGTACCGGCCGCAGAGACCGTTGACCTGCAACTCGAGCTGCTGGGCGAGCCAGCCGCGGGCCTCGATCGCGCCGGGCGGCAGCTTCTGGAACGGGACCGGGCGCAGCGGTGCGCGCTGCGGGACGTAGTGGCCGCCGCGACCGGCGGGCGGTCCGGACGGGCGGGCAGCCGCCGCGGGCGCCGTACCGGCGGTCACGACAGCCGCCGCGGCGAGGGAGACACCAAGGAAGTCACGTCGGGGCATTCCTTCGGGCTGGATACGGGGTGGGAGTTCGTGCTCGGGACGAGGGCGCTCGGGCATGGCGGGACCTTTCGCGTGACGGGGGCGGGCATCACACAAGACGGAAAAACCGCACACGTTTTCCGCCGTTGACAACGTAGGACTGCGAATCCTGCAGGTCAAGCCCAAAGCCCAGGTCAGCAAGGTCCCGTCGGTGGCTTTGCTAGGCTTCGGCACACCATCAGGAGGAAACGGGATGAAACGTCGTTCGGTACGGCTGGTGGATGTCGCCGCACTCGCCGGCGTGTCCGCCGGGACCGCCTCGAAGGCTCTCAGCGACACCGGCCAGCTGAGCCAGGAGACCCGCGACCGAGTCCGCCAGGCCGCCGCGCAGCTCGGGTTCACCCCGGACGCCCGCGGTCGCGCGCTGTCCTCCGGCCGCACCTACACCGTGGCTCTGCTGACCACCGACAGCTCCGGCCGGTTCAGCATCCCGATCATGCGCGGCGTCGAGGACGTGCTCAGCGCGGGCGAGCTCGCGACCGTCCTCTGCGACACCCGCGACGATCCGCTGCGCGAGCAGACCTACCTGCGGTCGCTCTTCGCCCGCGGCGTCGACGGAATCGTCGTGACCGGCCGCCGGACCGAGCCTCGCGCGCCGATCAACGTCCCGCTGCCGGTCGTGTACGCGCTCGCGCCGTCGACAGACCCGGACGACGCCTCAGTGGTCGTCGACGACACGGCCGGCGCCGCGTCGGTGATCAAACACCTGCACGGCCTCGGCCGCACCCGCATCGCGCACATCACCGGCCCCGAGCGTCATCGCGCCGCGGAGCAACGCGCCGAGGCCATCGCCGACGCCCTCTGCACCGAGCCGCTGTTCGGCGAGTGGAGCGAGCGCTGGGGCCGGCAAGCCACCGACCTGGTACTGCGGCAGCGCCCGGACGCGATCACCTGTGGTAGCGACCAGATCGCCCGTGGCGTGTGCGACCGCCTCCGCGAGCTCGGTCACGCCGTACCGGACGACATCGCCGTCACCGGGTACGACAACTGGCCGGTGATGGCACTGGCCAGCCGGCCGCCGCTCACCACCGTCGACCTGCAACTGGAGGACCTCGGCCGCCGCGCCGCGTCCCTCCTGCTCGAAGCGATTGCGGGCAAGCCGCACCACGGCGTCCTGGAACTGCCCACCCAGCTGATCACCCGTGAATCGACGCTAGGAGCCTGAGCGGCGGCGCTCCTCGCGGGCCGGGCGGGAGGCCCAGCGGTAGGTGAAGAACACCCACGCGATCGCGGGCAGCCCGAAGATGGCCGCGGCGATTTCACGCCCGAACACCAGCAGCACCAGCCCGACCAGCGCGAACGGCAGCGCCATCCACACCGCGCCGATGAAGGCCGCCCAGCGCCACCGGCCGGGGTTGCGAGGCGCCGGCTTGTACAAAGACGGAGCCGGCAGCCCGGCGAACACCGGCTGCAGGTCGGCGTGGGTGACCGCCTCGTTGAGCAGGTTTACACGACGGTGCAGCTCGTCCTCGTTCAACCGGCCGAGGGCGAACTGCTCGGCGAGCTCGTCGGTGCAGACCCGGCGCTCTTCGTCGGTGAGCCGGATCGGCGCCATCCGCCGACGGGCCGCGACCTCCCGCGCCTCCTGACCGGCAGCCGTCGCCATCCCGATCAGATCGCCCGGTTTCATCGGCCGTCGCTCCGCCATCCGCCTCACCTCACCCTCGTCCCTTCGAGTGTGCCAGACGCGCTGCAAGGCGTCGTTCGACGTGGCAGCGGAGCGCTTGGTTGGCGAGACGCTGATCACAAGAACGGCACTCAACGTCGCTGTCGCACCGAGTCATCTCTGATCTCGACGGGCCGAACGGAGCCCCTGTTGACGATGGAGAAACCACGATGAAGAAGTCCCGCACCGCTCGCGTTCTGGCCGGCACCGCGATCGTCGCCGCCGCTGGGCTGCTCGTCGGGATCGCGCCGAGCGACGCCGCGCCGACCCGGACCGCCGCCACCACCACAGCCGTCGCGACGGTGCAGGCCAAGGCCGCCAAGCCCGCGCTGAAGGCTTCCGGCCTGCAGTTCGGCTACAAGTGCTGGGGCCGCGGCAGCCACTGCACCGTCGCGGTGTACGCACCGAAGGGCTGGAAGTTCACCCAACTGAGTCGTGAACACGCGAAGTTCACCGACAGCTCGAACACCTGGATGCTGCGCGTCAACGGCGGCCTCGGCGGCAAGGTCAGCACGACCCGCGCCGCCGACCAGCGCATCCACGCGCTGCGCAGCGTGGCCAGCTTCAAGCTGGTGAGCCGCACCAGCGGCACCGCACCGTCCAAGGTTGGCTGGTCCGCCCCGCGAGTCGCGTACACGCAGCTCACCTACACCTACCGCGACGGTGCCCGCAGTCAGCGGTGGGTGACCACCCGCTTCGTCGACACCTTCACGAGCGGCCGCCACGCGTACATCGAGCTCACCGTCGGCGGCCGTCCGCAGGACAAGGCCGGACTCACCAAGGTCCTCAGCGAGGCGACTGAGCGCGTCGCACTGGTCGGCTGAGGCCTCGGGAATGCCGGCCGGGACGACCCGGGCACGTCGAACGCGCCCGGGTCACGCGGCCGTCAGCACTCAGCTGAGCGCCGCCGGCAGCGTGGCCGTCCACGCCTCACGCAGTTCGGTCAGCGGGACCTCGAACTGGTCCTGGACGTCGAGGGTGTCCCCGGTGACCACGCCGATCTTCACGTGCGGGAAGCGGCGCGCGGTGCACATGTCGGTGAACCGCACTTCCTCGGTCCGCGGTACGGCGACGACCGCGCGACCGGCCGACTCCGCGAACAGGAACAGGAACGGGTCGAGCCCGTCCGGCGCCCACACCCGCGCGCCGACGCCGCCGCGCAGCGCGGACTCGACCAGCGTCTGCGCGACACCGCCGTCGCTGACGTCGTGGGCCGCGTCGATCAGTCCGTCGCGGGACGCGTTGATCAGGATGTCGGCCAACTGCTGCTCCATCGCCAGGTCGACCGCCGGCGGCCGGCCGCCGAGGTGGCCGTGGACGACGTGCGCCCACTCCGAGCCGGACAGCTCCTCGGCGGTCTCACCGAGCAGGTACAGCTGGTGGCCCTCCATCGCCGGCGTGAAGCCGATCGGCGTCCGGCGGGTGACGTCGTCGATGACACCGAGCACGCCGACCACCGGCGTCGGCAGGATCGGCGTCTCACCGGTCTGGTTGTAGAACGACACGTTGCCGCCGGTGACCGGGATGCCGAGCTCCTTGCAGCCGTCGACCAGGCCACGGATCGCCTCGGCGAACTGCCACATCACCGCGGGATCCTCGGGCGAGCCGAAGTTCAGGCAGTCGGTGACCGCGATCGGCCGGGCGCCGGTCGTCGCAACGTTGCGGAACGACTCCGCGAGCGCGAGCTTCGCACCGGTGTACGGGTCGAGCTTCGCGAACCGGCCGTTGCAGTCGGTCGACACCGCGACACCGAGGCCGCTGGTCTCGTCGACGCGGATCATGCCGCTGTCCTCGGGCTGCGCGAGCACCGAGTTGCCGAGCACGTACCGGTCGTACTGGTCGGTGACCCAGGACTTGTCGCACAGGTTCGGCGAGGCGACCAGCCGCAGCAGCGTGTCCCGCAGCTCCGCGCCATTGCTTGCCCGCGGCAACTTCTCGGCCGCGTCGGCCTGCAGCTCGTCCTGCCAGTCCGGCCGGGCGTACGGGCGCTCGTAGACCGGACCCTCGTGCGCGACGGTCCGCGGCGGGACGTCGACCACGCGCTCACCGTGCCAGTCGATCTCCAGCCGCCCGGTGTCGGTGACCTCGCCGATGACGTCGGCCTGGACGTCCCACTTCGCACAGATCTTCAGGAACGCCTCGACGTTGTCCGGCGTGACGACTGCCATCATGCGTTCCTGCGACTCGCTCATCAGGATCTCTTCCGGGGCGAGCGACGCGTCCCGCAGCGGCACCTTGTCGAGCCAGACGTGCATACCGCCGTCACCCGCGCTGGCCAGCTCCGACGTGGCGCAGGACAGCCCTGCACCGCCGAGGTCCTGGATACCCTCGACCACGTTCGCCTGGAAGAGCTCGAGGGTGCACTCGATCAGCAGCTTCTCCATGAACGGGTCGCCCACCTGGACGGCCGGCCGCTTCGTCGGGCCGCCGTCGGCGAAGGTCTCCGACGCCAGCACGGACACGCCGCCGATCCCGTCGCCGCCGGTCTTCGCGCCGTACAGGATGATCTGGTTGCCGACACCACGGGCGTTCGCCAGGTGCAGGTCCTCGTGCCGCATCACGCCGACGCAGAGCGCATTCACCAGCGGGTTGCCGACGTACGTCGGGTCGAAGACGACCTCACCGCCGACGTTCGGCAGGCCGAGGCTGTTGCCGTAGCCGCCGATGCCGGAGACCACGCCGGGCAGCACGCGCTTGGTGTCCTCGGCGTCCAGCGGGCCGAACCGCAGCGGATCCATCACCGCGACCGGGCGGGCGCCCATCGCGAGGATGTCGCGGACGATGCCGCCGACGCCGGTCGCCGCACCCTGGTACGGCTCGACGTACGAAGGGTGGTTGTGCGACTCGACCTTGAAGGTGACCGCGTAGCCCTCGCCGATGTCAATGACGCCGGCGTTCTCACCGATGCCGGCGAGCATCTTGCCGGCCGGGGTCTCCTGCGGGATCTCGGCGAACTTGCGCAGGTGCACCTTGGACGACTTGTACGAGCAGTGCTCGCTCCACATCACCGAGTACATCGCCAGCTCGCAGCTGGTCGGGCGGCGTCCGAGGATGTCCCGGATCCGCTCGTACTCGTCCGGCTTCAGCCCGAGCTCAGCCCACGGCTGCTCGACCTCCGGCGTGGTGGCTGCACGGCTGACGGTGTCTGCCGACGTGGTTTCGGGGCTCACCTGGGCTCCTGTACTGGTGTCACCTGGATCGAACGTGCAAGCTCATTCTCTCAGCGACCACAACCTGGGGCAGGACCGCCCTACCCCAGGAGCGCCGAGCGACTCCGATGAGACCTCAACGGTCAATGCCGTGCTTGGGACCGACGTGCTGTTGCGGGCGCTGACGGTGCTCTGGCCGCTGCCCCTGCCCCTGGCCGCGGGGAGCGCTGCCCTGACCAGCCGCCGGCTGGGCGCGGGTCAGCTCACCGCGCTGGTACGCCCCCGCGATGGTGGACGGCGTGACCGCACGGTCTTCGGTCCGGTCGGACTCGGGCTCCGTCATCAGTGCACCTGCACAGACGGCAAGCTACCCGGTTCCCGGTCCGTCGTACCCGGTTCGGCAGTCAGATGCGCGACCAGCAGCGGCAGCGCGAAACCGACCATGATTGCGGGGAGGGTGACGCCGGCGTCGTTGAGGAGCATGCCGATCAGGCCACAGGTGGACATCGCCAGCAGCGCCGGACGGACCATCGGCAGGCTGTCGTAGAAGGCGCGGTACGACGCCGACGGCACGCGCTGCGGAAGGACCGTGGCCAGCATGGCGAGGACAACGGCGATCAGCATCAACCAGCCGCCCGGTCCGCTGAAGAACTGCAGTGCCATCTCCAGCTTCCGGATCAGGACGTCGCCGACGTCACCGTCGAGCAGGCGGGCGACGAAGGCACCGAAATGGCTGCGCTGGTCCGGCGGACGCAGATAGTCGAGGAAAGCGGTCAGAGAGACAGCCAGTACGCCGGCCCCTCCCACACCAAGCAGTGCGCGCAGCGAAATGCTCCCGCGCCACGTCAGCCACGCCATGAGCAGTACCGCCGGCGTCAGCGCGAGAATGCCGCCGAAGTCGGTCCCCCAACCCGGCGTGCCATCCACAACGATCGCAGCGCCGCCAATGACCAGTACTGCGGCCGCTGCCTGCACTCTGCTCTTGTCGATGAGCTTGTGCGCCGCCCAGCCCGCAGTAATGAGCGCCCCGACCGCCAGCGTCGCGAAAGTGGAGTTACCGAAGCCGTAGAACCGCCCGCCGATGACCGGGCCGTCCGCGAACATACTGCCGACCTGCATCGGCGTACCGAGCACTCCGTCGACCAGCAGGATCAGGTACGCCGCCAGCGCTAGTCCGAGGAACGCCCAGCGCTTCAGAACGAGCTGCGCGACCACGGCGGACAGTGCACTGATCCCGAGCGTCACGCAGTACAAGGAGAAGCCAGGCGACGGCCAGCGCCACCAGAGGGTCAGCGCGGACAGGAAGACCGCCAGGAAGAACCCGCCCTGCACCAGCAACGTGAAGACGAACGTACGGCGAGACGCGGGCGAGCGCCGGAACCAGAACCACGCCAGCGCGAGCAACTCGGCCGCGACGATCGTCAGCGCGACCGCGAACAGCACCGGCCGTGGCTGCTCGAACCGTTCGTTGGTGTCCAGTCGGTCCTCGATGACCGCGGCCGCGTCGGTGTGGATGTCTCCGGTGAAGTGGATCTCATTACCGTCCAGCGGACCTGCCTCCGCGGCGCCGGCTGGATCGACCTCCGCCGGGTCGCGGCCCTTGAGGACCGTCGCGGTCACGTCGGTGAGCTGAATGAGGCCGGGCCGGCGCGTGCTGTCACTGGTCAGCCAGCGTGGCCCGTTGTCCGGCGGCAGCTGCATCGCGACCAGCGTTTGCGGATGCGCGTTGGCAATCTCCTGACTGACGCCGACCAGCAGCACCCAGCCGCCGGCCGCACGCGCCTGCTGCACCAGCTGGGCGACCCGCTGCCTGGCCTCGGCCCGCCCTTCACGCGGCGGCAGCGCGCCGGCGTCGACGACCGCGTCGCCGCACTCCGGACTCGCCAGCCGGGCCGCGTCGAACTCCGGCTGCCAGTTGCGGACCGTGCCGTCGGTCCGGGCCAGCGCGACCGCGGCGCCCGGGCCGAACCCGCAGATCGGGTAGCCGGTCTGACCGAGACGGCCGATCGGCGCCCCGGTGTGGTGTTCGGCCTGCCGGTCGACGTACGTCTGCCAGCCTGCCACCGTGTTGCCGGTGACCGTGGGCAGGTCACCACAGCGCTGGTCGGCGACGCTCCCCCAGGCGCGCGTCCCGGCGCTGATCGTCAGCCAGCCGTCGATCGGACAGGTGTGCGGCCCGGCCGTCTTCACCGAGATCGAGCCGACATGCGACTGATTGACCAGCGCTGTCAGCTCAGGCGACTGCTGCACGTCGAACCAGGTCAGGCCGGGCACACCGATGACCACCACCTTCGCCGCCAGGCCGGCCGGCTGTGCAGGTTGAGTAGGTTGAGCAGCCGCCGTACCGGTGCCGAGGAGCAGGACCGCCGCCGCCGTGAGCAGGACGGCGCGGACCTGCCCGGTGAACCTCATCAGGAAGCGACGACGGCCTTCAGCACCGAGGTGAAGAAGCCCAGGCCGTCCGTGGTCGGGCCGGTGAGTGTCTCGACGGCGTGCTCCGGGTGCGGCATCAGGCCGACCACGTTGCCGCGCTCGTTGGTGATCCCGGCGATGTCGCGGTACGAACCGTTGGGGTTGCCGAGGTAGCGGGCCACCACCCGCCCCTCACCCTCCAGCCGGTCCAGCGTCTCCTCGTCGGCGACGTACGAACCGTCCTGGTTCTTCAGCACGATCGTGATCTCGTGATCGGCGTCGTAGTCGCTGGTCCAGGCGGTGCGGTTGTTCTCGATCCGGAGCGCCTGGTCCTTGCAGATGAACTTGCGGTGGCGGTTCTTGATCAGGGCACCGGGCAGCAGGTGCGACTCGCACAGCACCTGGAAGCCGTTGCAGATGCCCAGCACCGGCAGGCCTTCACCGGCCCGCTTGATGATGGTCTCCATCACCGGCGCGAACCGCGAGATGGCGCCGGCGCGCAGGTAGTCGCCGTACGAGAACCCGCCGGGCAGGACGACCGCGTCGACCCCGTGCAGGTCCGCGTCGCCGTGCCAGAGCGCGACCGCCTCGGCACCGGCCACCGCGGCCGCGCGCCGGGCGTCGGCGTCGTCGAGCGACCCCGGGAAGGTGACGACGCCGATCTTCACTGCTCGTTCTCCACGTGCAGCGTGTAGTCCTCGATCACCGGGTTGGCCAGCAGTGTGTCGGCCGCCTTGCGGATCTCGGCGACCCGCTCCTCGGTCGCCTCACCGTCCAGGGTGATCTCGAAGCGCTTTCCCTGCCGGACATCCGCGACGCCGTCGAAGCCGAGCCGGCCGAATGCGCCGTGCACCGCCTTGCCCTGCGGGTCGAGGATCTCGGGCTTGAGCATGACGTCGACGACAACGCGAGCCACTGACTACTCCAGGTTCGTTCCGGGGTGACGCCTGAATCCTACCGACCGCGGCCAGGATCGCCGCATCCCGGACCACTCGCCAACTATTCACTCAGTACATACACACAGTGTATAGTTCCGGTCATGGCCACTGCCGAACTCGTCCTCGGGCTGCTCTCCGCCGGCCCGGCGCACGGGTACGACGTGAAGCGTGGTCACGACGCGTGGTTCCCGGACAGCAAGCCGCTCGCGTTCGGCCAGGTCTACACAACACTGGCCCGACTGGAGCGGGACGGACTGGTCGAGGTGGTCGACAAGACCTCCGGCGGCGGCCCGGACCGGACCGTGTACGCGCTGACCAGCAAAGGCCGCGACCACCTGACCGACTGGCTCAACGACCCGGTGCCGCCGGCCTGGGGCAGCGCCGACGAGGTACTGCGCAAGCTTGTGGCCGCCGTTCGCACCGGACGTGACGCGGCAGGGTTCCTCGCCCGTCAGCGTGCCAGCCACCTGCGCCGTATCCGCGAACTGCGGGAAACACCCGCCGACGACGACCCGACGTCCGCGCTGGTCCGCGAGTACATCGTGGCCCACCTCGACGCCGACCTGCGCTGGCTGGACAGCGCCCTTGACCGCATCGCCGAGCAAAGGGGAGCTCACCGATGAGCGCTGCTCTGGAACTCAACAAAGTCGAGTACGCGTACCGCCGCAACACCGCACTGCGCGGCGTGAGCCTGCAGCTCGAGCCTGGGGAGGTCGTGGCGGTCACCGGCGCGAGCGGCTGCGGCAAGTCCACCCTGCTGCACTGCGCGGCCGGCATCCTCACTCCGGACGCCGGCGTGGTGCATGTGGACGGTCAGGACCTGGCGTCGCTGCCGGAAGACCACCGTGCCGCGCTACGCCGTACGAAGGTCGGCATCGTGCTGCAGTTCGGTCAACTGGTGCCCGACCTGGCATTGATCGACAACGTCGCGCTGCCACTCCTACTGGGTGGTCATGGGCGCGACGAAGCCCGTGAAGCTGCGTTCCAGTGGTTGGACCAAGTGGGGATCGCTGACGACGCGGACGCGGTGCCCGCTGAGTTGTCCGGTGGCCAGACACAACGTGCGGCGGTAGCGCGCGCACTGATCACCGGCCCGTCAGTAGTACTCGCGGACGAGCCGACAGGCAGCTTGGACAGTCGAGCAGGTCAGGAGCTGCTCGACGTACTGCTGGAGGCGGCGCGTTACCGCGGCGCGGCGCTGCTGATGGTCACGCACGACAACCTCGTGGCAGCGGCGGCGGACCGCGAGATCCGGCTGCGCGACGGCCTGGTCCAGCACGAGGTGGCCCTCTGATGAGGCTCGGGACGCTGGTGCAACTGGCGCGCTCCAGGACGCCGGCCGACCGCAGCCGAGTACAGCTGGCCACGGCCGCACTCGCCCTGAGTGGAGCGCTCCTCCTCGGTGCACTGCGCAATACCCGCTTCGGCACGGGCGAACTGGACAACCAGCTCTACAGCAACTACATCGCCGAGGCTGATCTCCGCGCCGGGCTGATCACGATTCTGCTCATCCTGGCCGCTCTCACTGGCGGCCTAGCGGTCCAGGCGTTGCGGCTGGGTACGGCGGCCCGCGAACGGCGACTGACCGCGCTCCAGCTCGCCGGTGCGTCCCGAAAGCAGCTCCGCCGCCTGACAGTGACCGACGCTGCCATCGCCGGTCTCGCGGGCGGCCTGCTCGCGGGACCGGTCTACCTGGTGCTCAGCCTGCTGTTCGGTCAGTTGCCGCTGATGATGCAGGTCCTGCCAGGTGCGGAGCCGACGGACGCGCTGCTGTGGGTTCCGGTGGTGGCTGCGATGACGGGCGCCGGTGCGGTGCTCGGACTCGTTCTGCATTGGGACGGATCGACATCCCGGCAGCCACGGTCCGCGACGCAGCGTCGTACCGGCATCATCGCTGGACCGGTTCTCATCGCGCTCGGGCTCCTCACGTCGCCGTACCTGGGGTACGTGGCGGCCACAGTCGTGCTCGCCGGGCTGGCGCTGCTCTTCCTGAGCTCCTCGGGGTTCTGGATCCGGTGGCTCGGGCGGCGGCTGCAGCGCTCCGGTGATCCGGCGAACCTGCTCACCGGTGTCCGGCTGGCGACCGACTCACGTCCCACGGCGCGGATCTGCATGCTGCTGGGCTGTTGCGGGTTCCTCGTCGGCTCGTTGGCCGGCGCGATCGCTCAGGTGATCGCCGACGAGACGACGGCACCTGACCTCTTCTACAACACCGGATTCGGTCTGACGATCGTCGGCCTCGTGCTGGTCGTGCTCACCGCCATGGCCGCGCTCATCGTCGGCGTGGCCGACCAACTGGTCGATCAGCGGCGTCAGCTCGCCAGCCTGACCGCGCTGGGTGTGGACCTGCCGTTCCTGCGCCGCGTCATCCGGCGCCAACTGACCGTGGTCGCCGCGCCCGCACTGTCCGGCGGACTGCTGGTCGGCACCATCATCGGCGTCGCCCGGCTCGCGGGTGGCGAGGTCGGGTCGTTCGCCCCGAGCACGCTGCTGCTGGCAGCGATTCTGACGGCCGCAGGCTGGGTCCTCGGTCACCTCGGCGGTACTGCCGCCGGTTACCTGCTTCGCAACCAACTGCGGGATGCACTCGATCCCGAGAATCTGAGGGCAGCCTGATGAACCCTTCCGTCGATCAGCCCCCGACCGCGGCTGCGAGCAGGCCGGAGGGGCGGATGGCAGCGTTGCCCCTGGCCGTGCAGCCGGCGCTGCTCCTCGGCGTACCGAACCGGGTCACGCTGATCCGGACCGTGGTCGCGATGTCGGTCGCGACGTACGCGTTCCGGACCGGCGAGCTGACCTGGCTCGTGATCGGGTACTTCGCGTACTGGTTCGGCGACAGCCTCGACGGCTGGGTGGCCCGGCGCCGCGGCGAGGAGTCGCTGTCCGGCGCGGTGTTCGACATCGTCTGCGACCGGGCGTGCTCGTTCCTGCTGGCGGCCGCGTTCATGGCGACCTACCCGGACACGATCGGCCCGTTGGCGATCTATCTGGTCCAGTTCGGGGTCCTGGACACGATGCTGACGTTCGCGTTCCTGCTTTGGCCGTCAGTGCTCAGCCCGAACTACTTCTACAAGGTCGACCGGCCGATCTACCTGTGGAACTGGTCGAAGCCGGCCAAGGCGATGAACACCGGCGCCGTGGTGGTCTCACTGGTCGTCGCCGGGCAGACCGGCGCCCACTGGCTGCCCTACACGGTCGCGATCGCGGCCTGCGTGATCAAGATCGTGTCCTCCTGGCGACTGCTCGCGATCATCAACGGCCGCCGGCCCGCCGCACCGGGACGGGCCGCGTGAGCCCCTGGTGTGACCCTGGTCCGGCCCGGAAGTGGTGCTAGGTTCCGTGGCAACGGCCCTGATCGCGCATAGCCTCGATGTCATGTGGCTGTGGCAACTGGTACTCGCGGTGGGCTTCGGGATCGGGTCCGCCGTCGTACCGATCCTGAACGCTGAGGCGTACGTGCTCGGCGTCGGGGTCACCAACACCCTGGACCCGATGGTCGCCGCGATCGGTGTCGCGGTCGGACAGACCATCGGCAAGGTCGCGATGTTCCTCGCCGTCCGGTACCGCCCCGGCTACGCGGCCCGCAAGACCAAGGAACCCAAGCCGGTCGACCTGGACACCCGCTGGGGACGCTTCGTCCAGTGGAACCGGGACCTCAGCAAGCGCCTCCTCGACGCCATGAGCCACAGCCGCTGGGGCATGCCGGTCACCTTGCTGAGCTCGTTCGTCGGCATCCCACCGCTGTACGGCGTGGCGCTGATCGGCGGCGCCTCGCGGATGAAGACCGTGGTCTTCACGCTCGCGGTCCTGGCCGGCCGCCTCGGACGGTTCGTGCTGCTCGCGGCCGGTGTCGGTCTCTTCTAGCTGTCGAACTTCCGGCCGGTCAGCTGCTCGTAGGCCGCGATGTACGCCGACCGGGTCTTCTCGATGACCTCGCCGGACAGCGGCGGCGGCGCCTCGCCCGACGTCCGGTCCCAGCCGGACTCGAACTGCAGCCAGTCCCGCACGATCTGCTTGTCGTACGACGGCTGCGGCTTGCCCGGAGCCCACTGGTCGGCCGGCCAGAAGCGGCTCGAGTCCGGCGTCAGCACCTCGTCGGCGAGCACCAGCGTCCCGTCCGCGCGGGCGCCGAACTCGAACTTGGTGTCCGCCAGGATGATCCCGCGCTCCTCGGCCATCGCCCGCGCGGTCGTGTAGATCTCCAACGTGGTGTCGCGCAGGACGGCCGCCGTTTCGGCGCCGACGGTTGCCACCACCGCGTCGTACGAGACGTTCTCGTCGTGCTCGCCGAGCTCGGCCTTCGTGGCCGGCGTGAAGATCGGCGTGTCCAGGCGCGAACCCTCGACCAGGCCCTCGGGCAGCGGGATGCCGCAGACCGCGCCGGTCGCGTTGTAGTCGAGCAGGCCGGTGCCGCTCAGGTAACCGCGCGCCACACACTCCACCGGGTAGATCGCGAGCCTCTCGCACACCACGGCCCGCCCGGCGACCTCGGCCGGCACGTCGGTGGAGATGACGTGGTTCGGTACGTCGAGCTGCTCGAACCACCACAGGCTCATCGCGGTGAGCACCTTGCCCTTGTCGGGGATCGGTGTCTCGAGGATCCAGTCGAACGCGCTCATCCGGTCGCTCGCGACCATCAGAAGGTCGCCGGACTCCAGCTCGTACAGGTCCCGGACCTTGCCGGAGTGGAGGTGCTTCGCACCAGGAATCTCAGGCGCCTGCGGAGGTGTGATCACAGGGGGATTCTTCCATCCGCGCTCTCCG
This sequence comes from Kribbella sp. NPDC048915, assembly GCF_040649595.1. NCBI lineage: Bacteria > Bacillati > Actinomycetota > Actinomycetes > Propionibacteriales > Kribbellaceae > Kribbella > Kribbella sp. NPDC048915. The sequence continues at coordinate 29,712 of NZ_JBEZFT010000034.1, forward strand.
GGCGGACGTGCACCACTCAGCAACCTCGCTCCCGGGGCCGGTACGGCGGTCGGCTGAGCGTGAACGTCCGTGTTCGGCGGACGTTGATGAGTGGTGGGCGTCCGCCTACGAGCGGCGCCTGAGCGCCGCGAGCTTGCCGCCGGCTGCGAACAGGGTGTCGCGAACCGTGCACAGCACCGGGTTCTCGGTCTGGGCGAGGCGGCCGAGGCTCCTGGAGCGCTTCACCAGCTTGGTCGTCGCGGGCCGCCGCTCCGCGTCGTACGCCGTAAGCCCAGTGGTCAGATCCGCGCCGCTGCTGAGGTGCCGTCGCAGCGCACCCGCGTCCTCGATCGCCGCGCAGGCGCCGCGCCCGAGGTTCGGCGTCATCGCGTGGGCCGCGTCGCCGAGCAGCGCGATCCGGCCCTGTCTGAACGGCATCAGCGGCAACGTCAGGTCACAGATGTCGTTCTGCAGCACCTTCTCGGTGGACTTGATCAGCTGCGGGATCGGGTCGTGCCAGCTCTCGAACACGGTCGGCTCGCTGGTCGTCCCGGCCGGCTGGTTCGCGGTGCCGTACCAGTAGAACCGCCCGTCGATCAGCCGCGCGAACCCGAACAGTTGCCCACGGCCCCAAGTTTCGCCGCCGCCGTCGTCGAGCTCCAGGTCGGCGATCCCACGGTAGGCAGTGAATCCGGAGTACCGCGGGCCCTCGTACTGCGGGTACAACGCGGTGCGGACCGCGCTCCGGATCCCGTCCGCGGCGACCAGGAGGTCGGCCCGCAGTTCGCCGTTGACCGTGACGTCGGTGGCGGTCTGCCTGACCGCGTGTACGTCGTACCCGGTGCGGACCGTCACCGCCGGGCCGAACTCGGCCGTGATCAGGTCGTGCAACTGCGCACGGTGGATCATCACCGGCAGCTCGAACCCGAGATCGGCCGCGCCGACCACCCAGCGGCCGTCGGGTCTGCGCATCCCAGCCGGCTTCGACCGCACCGAGACCTTCTCGACGCCCTTGACGCCGAGCTCCTCGAGCACGGCAACCGCCGACGGCCAGACCGAGATGCCGGCTCCCACCTCGCCCAGCTCCGCCGCGCGCTCCAGCACGGTGACCTGCCAGCCGCACCGTTGCAGCGCCACGCCAGCGGTCACCCCGCCGATCCCCGCTCCGACCACGATCGCCGTACCCATGCCTGCGACTCTACATCTGTAGAGTTTGCTTGGGAAGTGCGAGACTGTGCGCCGTGACGAAGCAAGCGCCGCGCGGGGTGGATCGGCAGGATGCGATCGCGGACGCCGCGATCCACCTGGTCGCGACCCGCGGGCTGCGCGGGCTCACCCATCGCGCGGTCGACGCCGAGGCCGGGCTGCCGCCGGGCTCCACGTCGTACTACCTTCGGACGCGGAGCGCGCTGCTCACCGCGTGCGTGAACCGGATGCTCGCCCGGGACGTCGCCGGGATGCCGCCGGGCGGACCTGGCTCCGACGCGTCCGGTTCGGCGGCGGTGGATCCGGTCGAGTTGATGGTGGCGATGACCGCCGGACTTGCGCGGGAACGGCCGGACGACCTGGTCGCGCGGTACGAACTCTCCCTCGAAGCGAGCCGTCAGCCGGAACTGCGCGCCGCGATCGACGAAGGCGGCCGGCAGCTCCGGCTGATGCTGGGACAGTTGCTGGCCAGTCTCGGCGTACCCGATCCGCAGACCGCGGCGTGGCCGGTCGCCGCGATGCTCGACGGGTTGCTGTACGACCGGGTCGCCGGCGTGGGGGCAACGCTTTCACCAGAAGCGTTCGAGGCCGGCGTACGACGCTCCGTGACCGCGCTGATCGCCGGACTCAGAGACGGTCCGTGACGGTCACGAAGGTGAAGTAGCAGACGCCGACCAGCATTCCCACGTGGCCGAGGACCGACAGGCCCGCGCCGGAACCCCAGGCGTCACTCTGCGCATCCTCCGAATGCCGGCCGCCGCTCGGCAACCAGCGGGCCAGAAGCAACAATCCGACGACGGTCAGCAACCACCAACCGGCCAGCATGATCAGCGCGATCTCCCGCCGACCGGTGGCCAGGGCAACGATCCAGCCGATGAGCGTGAGCACACCGACGACCGTGTGCAGGCGCAGCAAAATGGCGGAGTACCCGTGCCGCCCGGCCCCATGACCGGTGCCGTCGACAACAGTCCCACCGAGCCGCACCCGCGTGATCAACACGACGACCGCCCCGAGCGCGGTCAGAAACCAGGTGACATTCGACCATTCCACGCCCGCACCCTTACCCCGCCAACCCCCACCCCGAACCGCCCAATCCCTTGACACCCGTCCAGCCCACACCCCCACACCCCTACCCCCGCCTCACGGCGCCCAGCCACGTCCCGCTCGCGTCCCACCCACGCCGATCGCGCCCCGCCCCTGCCCGCGTCTTCCCCACTTTGTGCACCAGATCCGTACGCCAGCGGCCCAAAAGTACGGATCCGGTGCACAAAGTCGCCCCCACCCACACCTCGCGCGCGTCCCGCCCCGGCAGCACCCGCCTCCCGACCCACACCACGCGCGTCTCCCCGCGGCCGGCATCTTCACCACTTTGTGCACCAGATCCGTACGCCAGCGGCCCAAAAGTACGGATCCGGTGCACAAAGTCGCCCCGACCCACGCCTCGCGCGCGTCCCGCACCGGCAGCACCCGCGACCCGACCCACGCCACGCGCGTCTCCCCGCGGCCGGCATCTTCACCACTTTGTGCACCAGATCCGTATGCCGGCGGCCGAAAAGTACGGATCTGGTGCACAAAGTCGTCTCGGCCGACTCAGGACCCTAGGTTCAACTCGTTCGCGTCTGGCCTTGGTTGCCTTGGTTCGGAGCGGTGCCCTGGCCAGGGTCCGTTCCCTGGTTCGGGTCGGCTCCCTGGTTCGGGTCGGCTCCCTGGTTCGGGTCGGCTCCCTGGTTGGGTTGGGTTCCCTGGCCGGGCTGGCTGTTTTGGTTGGGGTCGTTGCCCTGCCACCCCTGGTTCGCGCCGGGTCCGGTGCCCTGGGGGAAGCCGCCACGGAGTCCGCCGCCCGGGCCGCCGAACTGACTTTGCTGGTCGCCTGTCCCGTCCCAGGAATGCCCGACCGCCATACCACCGAGAAACGCGAGCACCGCGAGCACCGACCCGGCTCCCGCAAGCATCAGGTTGCTTGGCCGCCTCCCGCTCCCGGCAGGCGAACCACTCACCGGCGCCTCCTCGTGAACCCCACCAGCTTGCTGGGCCGATGCCGCGGGGGTACCTGCCCCGGTCGGCTGCCCAACCGGCGGCGTGCCTGGAGCCGTGAGGATCACGGGCGCCTCGTGGGGTGGTTGGGTGGGTGCGGGCTGGGCGGCTGCGGGCGAGGTTGGTGTGGCAGAGCCCGGCGCCGGGATCGGCGGCTGGTTCGCGGTCGGCGCAGGGCTCGCGGTCGGCACTCGGTCCGCGGTCGGCGCAGGGCTCACGGTCGGCACCGGGTTCGCGGTCGGCGACTGGTTCGCGTTCGGCACTGGGTCCGGGTTCGGCACCGGGTTCGGGTTCGGGTTCTGGGTGGTCATGTCAGGCTCCTGGCTGGGTGAGGTCGTAGATGGTGGTGTTGCCGATGGTTCGGGACTGGAAGGTTTCGGTGACCCAGGTGGTGATTTCGTTGGTGGTTCCGCCGCGGCCGCCCATCATTCGGCCGCCGGTGTCGGCGACGAAGTAGTGGATCTTGTTCTGGGCAACCAACTGCTGGAACTCGGCCAGTGACGGTGCGGGATCCGTACCGTTGAAGCCGCCGATCGCCATCACCGGTTCGCCAGAGGCGATCTGCAGCGGTGCGGCGCCGTTCGCGGTGACCGCCGCGGCGGCCCAGGTGTACCCCTGTGCCCCGTCCTGCAGCAGCGCCACCAGTTCGCTCGACACGCCACTGATCCCGCCACCACCAAGGAATCCACCACCAACGGCACCACCACCGGCGAAGCCGCGCTGCCCGGCAGGCCCACTCCGATCGTCGCCGAACACAACCCGCCCGCCCATCCCGGGCCGACCGGAAGCGACCGGCCCGGCGGACGGCAGCGCCCCCGCATGCGCCGCGCTGATGGTCGAGAGCGAGTACGCCGTTGGCCCGGCCAACGCACTGACCGCAAGCAGGGTCGCCACAACCACCCCTGCCTGCCGAACCGCCGTACGCCGCAATCCCAAGTCGGGAAGCACCATCAACCCACCTGCGGCGGCGATGCCGGTGAACAGAACCACCCACCGCAACCACGGCTGCCATTCCGGCGTCTGACGAAGTAACGCGAAGCTCCATCCCGCCGTGAGCAACGCCCCGCCGGCAAGCGTTGCCCGCGGCAACCACTCCGAGCGTCGCGGCCACAGTACCGACACCGCCGCACCGACAACCGCAGCGATCGCCGGCGCCAGCGCCACCATGTAGTAGCTGTGGATGATCCCCTGCATGTAGCTGAACACCAGCCCGGTCACCACCAGCCAGCCACCCCACAACAGCGCGAACGCACGCCGCCGATCGGTCCGCGGCGCCCTACCTGAAGAAGCGACCAGTACGGCGACACTCAGCAGCGCAGCCGGCAACAACCAGGTGATCTGCGCGGCGAACTCGCCACCGAACAGCCGCTGCAATCCGGCCTCCCCGCCCCACCCGGGATTGCCGACACCGCCGCCGACCGATCCGGTCTCGTTGCCGTTCAGCCGTCCGAGGCCGTTGTAGCCCAACGTCAGTTCGAGAATGCTGTTCGTCGACGACCCGCCGATGTACGGCCGCGCCGACGCCGGCATCAGCTCGACGATCGCGATCCACCACCCGGCACTGACCACCAGCGAAACCGTCGCCAGCACCAGATGCACCAATCGCTTCCCGAGCCGCGCCTGTCCGGCCACCAGATAGGCCAGACCGAACGCGGGCAGCACCAAGAACGCCTGCAACATCTTCGCCAGGAATCCGAACCCGACCAGCGCACCGGCCAGCAGCATCCACCGCGCCGCACGGGCAGGAGAGTCGATCGCCCGCGTCACCGCCCACGCCCCTGCGCAGAGCAGCAGGATCAGCAACGCATCCGGGTTGTTGAAGCGGAACATCAGCACGGCGACCGGCGTCAGCGCCAGAATCGTTCCGGCCAGCAACGCCGCATGCGCGGAGAACCATCGCCGTACGGCGGCGTACACGAATCCGACGCTCGCGACGCCCATCAGCGCCTCCGGGACGAGCATGCTCCAGCTGTTGAAGCCGAAGATGCGCCCGGACAGACCCATCACCCACAGCGCTGCGGGCGTCTTGTCGACGGTGATGAAGCTCGACGAGTCGAGTGCCCCGAAGAACCAGGCCTTCCAGCTCGTCGATCCGGCCTGCACGGCGGCCGCGTAGTACTCATTCGCATAGCCGTTCTTGGACAGCCCCCACAGGTACGCGATCGCGGTCAGCGCGAGCAGGCCGACGTACAGGATCTTGTCCCGCCCGAACGTGTACGTCGTCGCGAGCGCGTGCGACCGTGGTGCGTCGAGGGGATCGGAAAGGGTCGTCATCTCAAGTGCTCCGCGGCTGGTCGAGAGCCGCCGGGGGCTCGAAGGCAGGCAGTGTGGGTGCCTCGTCGTCGAAGACCCAGGTGGAGAAGAGGCTGAAGCGGACCACCGTGGCGGCCAGGTTCGCGATGGTGAGGACGGTGATCTCGACGGCCTGGCGCGGAGCCAGGAGCGCGGTGTGCAGCAACCACAGCGACGCCGCGGTGAGGCTCCAGCCGATCCCGAACGTCGCCAGGCCGCGCAACTGATGCCGCCAGCGACCCTCGGCCCCGCGGACTCCGAACGTGACGCGCCGGTTGAGCGCCGTGTTGCCGACAGCGGTCGCCAGCAACGCGAGCACGTTCGCCACCTGAGCCGGCATCCCCTGCCGGAGGACGAGATAGAGCAGCGCGTACGCCGCTGTACTCAGCACACCCACCGCACAAAACCGCAGTACTCGCGCAGCCAAAGCGGTCCGCGGATCGAGTACGCGCGGCCGGCCGTACCTCGCCCGGACCGGCTCGAGATCGGTACGGCTGCGCATCAACCGCGCGATCCCGCGCAGGTCCTCGCCGACCGTCTTCGCGATCGCGACCCGCGAGTCCAGGTCGTCGACCCAGTCCACCGGGACTTCGTGGATCCGCAGCCCGGCCCGTTCGGCAAGCACCAGCAGCTCGGTGTCGAAGAACCAGCTCGTGTCCTCCACCAGCGGCAACAGCTCCCGCGCCACATCGCCCCGGATCGCCTTGAAACCGCATTGCGCGTCGGAGAAATGGGTGCTCAAGGTTGCGCGCAGCAACAGGTTGTACGAGCGCGAGATCAGCTCCCGTTTCGGTCGCCGAACCACCCGCGAGCTGTTCGCCAATCGGGTGCCGATGGCAACGTCACTGTGGCCGGCCAACAATGGTGCGACCAACGGCAGCAGGGCGTTCAGGTTTGTCGACAGGTCGACGTCCATGTAGGCGAGCACGTCGGCGGTACTCGCGCACCAGACCTGCTTCAGCGCCCGCCCGCGCCCAGCCTTGGCGATCCGGACCACCCGGACGCCGGGCAGCTCCGTCGCGAGCAGTACGCCGATCTCATAGGTCGCGTCCGTACTGCCGTTGTCGGCGATGCAAACCTCGGCCGGGAACGGGAACCTGGTGTCGAGGAACTCCCGCAGTCGCTTGATGTTCGGCCCGAGGTCGCGCTCCTCGTTCTTGACGGGTACGACGATCTCGACCCGTGGCTGACCTGGAATCTGCATGCCACCGATGCTGTCCGGGCAACCTGAAGTCGCCCCGGCCCGCGGCTGGCAATTCCCTGGGAGTCGCCGCGGGAATCAGCGCGTGCGACGCAACCAGAGCAGACCGAGCACCGGAAGCGCCAGCGGCACGAAGCCGTACCCCTGCCCGAAATGCGACCACACAGTCGCATCCGGAAAGTCCTCCGGTACGGCGTAACTGAACGCACCGATCGCCAGCACCCCGACCAGCTCGACCACGATCGCGCCGGTGGCGACCTTCCGCGACAGCACCGTCGCCCTCGCCAGCGCGTACGTCGCCGCGCAGTAGATGATCGCGGCAACGGCCGACAACAGGTATGCGATCGGCGCCTCGTCGAACTTCGTCGCGATCTGTACGCCGGCGCGCGCGGTCGCCGCCAGCGCGAACACGCCGTACACCGCGATCAGGATCCGGCCGGGCCCGTGTTTCGTGGCCGCGGGATCGGTCATCTCAGACCGTCCACAGGTCGTGCATCCGCAGTTCGAGGATCGGAATCACCACGCAGGCGATCGCCAGCGCGCCGGCACCCCACCGGCTGGCTTCGGCCAGCGCCCAGAACGCACCGATCGGCAACACGATCAGCGCCCCGATCAGGTAGCCGATGAAGAACGGCCCCGAGACGTCCCGATCGGTGCCGGACAGCTGCACGATTCCGACGATGAGCTGCGCGATCAGCCCGAGCTCGACGACACCGAGGACGCCCAGCACGGTCCAGTCGATCCGCTTGTTCCGCGCGGCCAGGACGACGGAGTACACCGCCGCGGCCAGCGACAGCGCGACAATGGCCCAGGTCAGTGGTGCGAACACGGATCAGAGGATGTCAGCCGGGCTGTAGGCGGCCGCGTCCGGGTACCGCTTGGCGAGCTCGTCGATCTTGGCGACGACTGCACCGACCTGGGCGACGGCCGCACCGGTGAAGGACAGCGGCTCGCCGACGATGCCGACGATCTGGTCCTCGGACAGGCCGAGGCGCGCGTCGTCACCGAGGCGGCGGAACAGGTCGTTGGCCGCGAGCCCCTTGCGCAGGTCGAGCGCGGTGGCGACCGCGTGCTCCTTGATCACCTCGTGCGCGGTCTCCCGGCCGACGCCGTTCTTGACCGCGGCCATCAGCACCTTGGTGGTGGTCAGGAACGGCAGGTACCGCTCGAGCTCGCGCGCCACGACGGCCGGGTACACCCCGAACTCGTCCAGCACGGTCAGGAACGTCTCGAACAGTCCGTCCAGCGCGAAGAACGCGTCCGGCAGCGCGACCCGCCGTACGACGGAACAGAAGACGTCGCCCTCGTTCCACTGGTTGCCGGCCAACTCGCCGGCCATCGACGCGTACCCGCGCAGGATCACCGCGAGACCGTTCACCCGCTCGCAGGACCGGGTGTTCATCTTGTGCGGCATCGCGGACGAGCCGACCTGGCCCTCCTTGAAGCCTTCGGTGACCAGCTCGTGCCCGGCCATCAGCCGGATCGTGGTCGCCAGGCTGGACGGGCCCGCGGCGAGCTGCACCAGCGCGGACACGACCTCGTAGTCGAGCGACCGCGGGTATACCTGGCCGACGCTGGTCAGCGTGTGGGTGAACCCGAGGAGCTGCGCGACCTCCCGCTCCAGCTCCTCCAGCTTGGCCGGATCGCCGCCGAACAGGTCCAGCATGTCCTGCGACGTCCCGACCGGTCCCTTGATGCCGCGCAGCGGGTACCGCTCGATCAGCTCCTCGATCCGCGCGACCGCGACCAGCAACTCGTCGGCCGCCGAGGCGAACCGCTTGCCGAGCGTCGTCGCCTGCGCCGCCACGTTGTGCGAGCGGCCGGTCAGCACCAGCGTCGCGTGGTCGGCCGCGAGCTGACCGAGCCGGACAGCGGTGGCCACCGCACGGTCGCGGACCAGCTCCAGGCCGGCGCGGATCTGGAGCTGCTCCACGTTCTCGGTCAGGTCACGACTCGTCATCCCCTTGTGGATGTGTTCGTGCCCGGCGAGCGCGCTGAACTCCTCGATCCGCGCCTTCACGTCGTGCCGCGTGACCCGCTCACGCTCGGCGATCGAGGCCAGGTCGACCTGGTCGATCACTCGCTCGTAGTCCTCGACGACGCCGTCCGGAACCGCCACCCCGAGCCGGCGCTGGGCCGCGAGCACGGCGACCCAGAGCTTCCGCTCGAGCACGATCTTGTGCTCCGGCGACCACAGCTCCGCCATCGACCGACTGGCGTAGCGGGCGGCAAGAACGTTGGGGATCCGGGGCTTCGTCACGGGCCCCATTCTCCCAGACGGCTGTTACTTGACCGTCACCAGACCGCACAGCGGCGCACCGGACAGCGTGCACACCCGGTACGACCCGCTCGGCAGCCCCTTCGGCATGGCCAGCGTGTACGGACCCGGGCCGCTGTACGACGGTGCCTCCATGCCGAACTCACCGGTCATCCGCACCGCGTACGGCGTGGTGGGGTCACCGGGGATCTTCGCGACCAGCGTGTACAGCGCGACGTCCGGCTTGGACGCCGACGCCAGCGAGAACGTCGCCGCCCGGACCTGCTTGTCCGGGAAGGTGGCAACGAACTGGCTGCCGGCCTTGGTCACCGTCGCTGTCAGCCCCAGCGCGCCTGCCTTCGGGAGCGCCTGCGCGGTCGGGATCGCCTCGACCTTCGGCGGCGCGACCGCGTTCGTCGGCACCGGGCTCCCGGCCGCCGGCGCGTCGCCGGAGGCGGGCAGCAGCGTGGGGACGACCGCGACGGCGCCGACCACCGCGGCCGCACCGATCACGGTCAGGCCAGCGGTCCGGCGGCGCTTGCGGGTCCGGGCAGTGGTCAGGACGGAGTCGAAGTCTCCACCTGCCTCGGCGGCCCGGCGGTCGGCCAGCGCCCGCAGGTCCTCCTGCAGATCGTGCTCGAGATCAGGCATGCTCGTCACTCCTCAACAGCTTTGACTCGGACAGGGCGTCCCGGGCGCGGGACAGGCGCGACTTGACCGTGCCTTCCGCGATCCCGAGGGTGTCGGCCACCTGAGCCACGCTCAGGTCACAGACGTAATGGAGGACGACGACCTGCCGGGTCGGCATCGGCAGACCGGCGAGGGCCCGCTCGAGGTCACCCGAAAACCCTTCGGCCGGATCCGGGACGTGCCCGGCCGGCATCTGGTGGAACAGCTTCGCGAACCGATTGCCGTCGCGGTGCCGGTTGGCGGCCAGCCGCACCGCGACCAGCCGGACCCAGGCCTCGGGAGCCTCGTACCGCGAGACCTTCGCCCAGCGGGGCACCAGCCGGACGAACGCCTCCTGGACGATGTCCTCGGCCTCGGCCCGTGACCCGGTCAGCAGCGCGATGACGCCCACCAGCCGCGGCTGGTGGGCGCTGTAGAACTCGCGCAGCCCGTCCGTCTCCATACCCAACTACACCCCTGAGCCGCCGGTCCGGTTCCCTCGAGTTTCAACTCATTTCGACTGCCCGGTCAAACGAGCGCGGACCCAGTGCGGATCCGGGTTGACCCGACTCTCACCGTCCATGACCACGGTCGGCACCGTCTCGTTCCCGTCCGCAACGGCCCGGACGGCGGCCGCCGCCTCGGGATCGGCCCAGATGTTCACCCAGGACGCCCGGCCCGCCGTACCGAACAGCACGAACCGCAGCCGGAGGCAGAACTGACACCCCGGTCGCCAGTAAACGATCGGTTTCCCCGCCCGCGCTGCCACTGCGGCCGTGACCGAACGCGGAAACACCAGCGGCGAGAACACCGCCGCCAGCACGGCGAACAGCGCCAACTGCAGTACGGCGCCTACCGGAGACCCGCCCGACCAGCTGACCACGGCCAGCACCACGCCGACGACCAGCACAACCACCCCGGTCCCCCATATCCGCACCACCCCCTCATCAAACCAGAGGCGTGCGGTCGGGCTCAGAGGGTGATCTCGCCGCGTTCGGCTTTGAGGGCGATGTCGGTGCGGTGCTGGGAGCCCTTGATACGGATCTGGCTGACGGCGGCATACGCCCGCTGCCGGGCCTCGGCGAGGTCCTTGCCGACCGCGCTGACCGCGAGGACACGCCCGCCGGCCGTCACCAGCTGGTCGCCGTCCAGCGCCGTACCGGCGTGGAAGACGCGAACCTTGTCGTTCTCGGCCTGCTCGATGCCGGTGATGACATCGCCCTTGCGCGGGTTCGCCGGGTACTTCTTCGCCGCCACCACGACCGTGACAGCCGAGGCGTTGCGCCAGCTGAGTGCGCCGTGATCGGCGAGCTTGCCGTTCGCGGCGGCGTACAGCAGGCCGCCGAGCGGGGTCTTCAGCATCGGCAGCAGCGACTGCGTCTCCGGGTCGCCGAAACGGCAGTTGAACTCGATCACCCGGACCCCGCGGGACGTCAGCGCGAGCCCGGCGTACACCAGCCCGACGAACGGCGTACCACGGTGGCGCAGTTCGTCGACGGTCGGCTGGATCACCTTCTCCATGATTTCGTCGACGAGATCGTCCGGCGCCCACGGCAGCGGCGTGTAGGCGCCCATCCCGCCGGTGTTCGGGCCCTCGTCGTTGTCGCCGAGGCGCTTGAAGTCCTGTGCCGGCTGCATCGGGAGCACCGTCGTGCCGTCGGAGATCGCGAACAGCGAGACCTCGGGCCCGTCGAGGAACTCCTCGATCAGTACCTGGTCGCACTCGGCCGCGTGCGCGAGCGCCGCCTCCCGGTCCGACGTCACCACGACACCCTTGCCCGCGGCGAGCCCGTCGTCCTTCACGACGTACGGCGGACCGAATGCATCGATCGCGGTCGCCGCCTCCTCGGCCGTCGTACACACGTACGCGCGCCCGGTAGGCACGCCCGCGGCGGCCATCACGTCCTTCGCGAACGCCTTGGAGCCTTCGAGCTGCGCCGCCTCGCGGGACGGGCCGAACACCGGGATCCCGGCGTCGCGCAGCGGGTCGGCCAGGCCGGCCACCAGCGGCGCCTCCGGTCCGACGACCACCAGGTCGACGTCCAGCTCCCGCGCCAGCGCGACCACGGCGTCGTGATCGGAAACGTCCACCGAACGGCAAACGACCGTTTGCCCGTCGTACGCCGGACGCAACGCGGCAATGCCAGGGTTACCCGGTGCCGCCACCACCTGCTCGACCTCCGGATCCTGGGTCAGCGCCCAGGTCAGAGCGTGTTCGCGGCCACCCGAGCCGATCACCAAGACCTTCACGGGCGATCAGCCTAGGCCATCCGCCGTGATCCTGCGCGAGCCCTCGCCATCGCGGCCCTTGGCGGTGTAAGACTGCGCACCACTGGAGGTAAACGATTGACTACAACAAGCGCACCCCCGGGTGCTCGTCGCCCGGCCCCGGCGGGTGATCCCCGCCGCACGATCCCGGCTGCTCGCCGCCGCCCCACCCCGGCGTCGCTGCTGTCCTGGCTGATGCTCGTGCCGTGCCTCGTGGTGTTCGCCCTGTTCATCATCTGGCCGCTCGGCAAGTCCGTCTCGCTGTCGCTGCACGGCTCCGACCTGTTCGGCCGGCCGGACGCGTACGTCGGGTTACAGCATTACCGCGACATGCTCGGGTCGCCCGAGTTCCGGCACATCCTCTGGGTGACGTTCGCGTTCGTCCTGCTCACGGTCATCCCCGGCGTGCTCGGCGCGTTGTTCGTCGTCCTGCTGCTCGAGCAGCACATCCGCGGCATCCGGATCTTCCGGACCGCGTTCGCGCTGCCGTTCGCGTTCTCGGTCGCCAGCGCGTCGGTCATCTTCGCCACCATCTACAACCCGGCCATCGGGCTCGCGAACGGTCTGCTCGGCCGGTTCGGCGTCGACCGGATCGGGTGGCTGACCGACCCCTCGTGGGCGCTGATCAGCGTCGCGATCACCACGGTGTGGATGAGCATCGGGTACAACGTGCTGGTCCTGTCCGCGGGCATCGGCGCGATCCCGACCGAGATCAACGAGGCGGCCACGCTCGACGGCGCCGGCGGTTTCCGGCTGTCGCGGTACATCACGATCCCGCTGCTCGGCCCGCAACTGTTCTTCCTGATCGTGATCTCGACGATCCAGTCGCTGCAGGGCTTCGGTCAGATCAAGATCCTCACCCCCGAGGGCGGCCCGGAGCAGTCGACGAAGACGCTCGTCTACTCCATCTACCACACCGCGTTCGCGAACAACGCCAGTGACTTCGGCGCCGCGTCCGCGCAGGCCATCGTGCTGCTGGTGATCCTGCTCGCCTGTACGGCGATCCAGTTCGGCGTCCTGGAAAGGCGGGTGCACTACAAGTGAGGCCGGGTCGCATCATCACCTACGTCGTCCTCGTCGGAGCCGCCCTGCTGGTGGTCTTCCCGGTGTACTACGTGATCGCCGGGTCGTTCATGTCGCCCGGGCAGATCTCGTCGTACCCGCCGGACCTGTTCCCGCGCGGTCTGTTCACCGGCAACTACCAGGGCGCCACGTCGTCCGGTACGCCGATCGGGCAGCAGTACCTGAACTCGATCCTGCAGACGTCGATCATCACGCTCTCGCAGCTGATCACCAGCGTGCTCGCGGCGTACGCGTTCGTGTTCATGAAGATGTGGGGACGCACTGTGCTGTTCGGGCTCTTCCTGGCCACGCTGATGGTCCCGTGGGAGTCGATCGTGCTGCCGAACTACCTGACCATCACCGGCTGGTCGTTCGGCGGTGAGCGACTGACCGCGACGTACGCCGGCACCATGATCGCTCTGGTGCTGCCGTTCCTCGCGAACGCGTTCGGGGTGTTCCTGCTCCGGCAGTCGTTCCTGCAGTTCCCGCTGGAGCTGCGCGACGCGGCCACCATCGACGGCTGCGGGCACTGGCGGTTCCTGCGCCGCATCCTGCTGCCGCTGAACAAGCCCGCGCTGGCCGCGGTCGGGCTGTACGTCTTCCTGTCCGCGTGGAACCAGTTCTTCTGGCCGTTGCTGATCGGCGACACGGCGTCTCGCCGTACCTTGCAGATCGGCATCAGCCAACTCAACGACGCGGAGGCCGCCGACCCGGGACTGATCCTGGCCGGCGTCACCCTGTCCATCCTGCCCACGCTGGCCATCGTGATCTTCGGCCAGCGCTTCATCGTCCGCGGGCTGACCGCGGGTGCGATTCGCTGAGAAAGGTTGGTTCTGATGAGATCCCTCCGACGTACGGCGGGCGCGGCCTCGCTGCTGGCTGCGCTGGCTCTGGTCGCGGCCGGCTGCGGTGGCAGCTCCGACTCCGGCGAGTCCGGCAGCGGAGCCCTCGACGCACCGGACGCGAGCGCGCTCGACAACGCCAGCGGGGTCACCAAGGTGACCTTCTGGCACGGCATGAAAGGCGCGAACGGCGCCGCCGTCGACAAGCTGGTGAAGGCCTTCAACGCCGAGAACTCCGGCAAGATCGAGGTCACCGCGGTCTACCAGGGCGACTACGACGACACCATCACCAAGTACAAGACGTCGGTGCAGCAGGGCAACACACCCTCGGTCGTCCAGATCTACGACATCGGCTCGCGGTTCATGATCGACTCCAAGCAGATCGTGCCGGTGCAGAAGTTCGCCGACAAGGACGGCTACTCGCTGGACTCGATCGAGCCGAACATCGCGAACTACTACTCCATTGATGGCCAGCTGAACTCGATGCCGTTCAACACCTCGATGCCGTTGCTGTACATCAACAAGGAAGCCTTCGAGAAGGCCGGCCTCGACCCGAACAAGCCGCCGTCGAACCTCGACGAGATCATGGCCGCGGCGAAGAAGCTCACCGTGAAGCAGGGCGGGAAGACCGTCCAGTACGGTTTCAACGCGGCGATCTACGGGTGGTTCGTCGAGCAGCTCATCGCCCAGTCCGGGACGACGTACTGCGACAACGAGAACGGCCGCAAGGACCTCGCGACCAAGGTCAACTTCGCCGACGAGCAGGGCGTCAAGATCGCGACCTGGTACCAGGACATGGTCAAGCAGGGCCTGATGCCGAACACCGGCAAGAAGACCGACGACGCACAGGCCGTGTTCAAGTCCGGTACGTCGGCGATGCACCTGGAGTCGACCGGTTCGCTGCGCGGCTACCTCGACGCCGCCAAGGGCAAGTTCACCGTGGTGACCGCGCCCTTCCCGAAGCTGACCGCCGCCGACACCGGCGGCCCGATCATCGGCGGCGCCTCGCTGTGGATCAACGGCTCAGGTCACTCCGACGCCGAGAAGCGCGCCTCCTGGGAGTTCGTGAAGTTCGCGTCGTCGCCGAAGCAGCAGGCGCTGTGGCACACCGGCACCGGCTACTTCCCGATCAACTCCAAGGCGCTCGACGAGCCCGAGGACAAGGCGTGGGTGGCGCAGTACCCGCAGTTCACCACCGCGATCACCCAGCTCCACAACACCAAGCCGACCAACGCCTCCTCCGGCTGCATCCTCGGCGTCATGCCGCAGGCCCGCAAGGCCGCTGAGGACGGCCTCGAGAAAGCCGTCCTCGGCACCGACCCGGCCCAAGCCATGAAGGCCGCCGCCGACTCCATCAAGCCCCAGATCGACCAGTACAACAAGACCGTCAAGAAGTAATTGGCGTACCGCGGCCGCCCGAAGACACCTTCTCCGGGCGGCCGCTTTGTCTGCCCACGCGTGCTCCGCAGGCGCCTACGTCGTCGCTCCGCGCACCCGCTCGGCGCGCTCCCACCCACCCCGGCCTGGCGCGGTCCATCTGTTCCCGGCTGACGCCGGGGCCTGTCGGCTGTCGCCGACGAACTGCGAGCTGGCGCTCGCGTGCGACTGACGGCCAGGCAGGCGATCCGCGACAGCCCCGACGTCATGGGCGCCACGCAGCTCGGACACAGAGATGGAGCTGACTACGGCAGGATGGCCCTATGCCGAACCGACCGTACGTAGTTCTCTCCGTCGCTGCCTCGATCGACGGCTATATCGGGCACGTCGAGAGTCCTTCCGGATGTCCAAGACCGACCTGCGCGCCAGGCCGATGTCCCACCACACCCGCGACACCATCGAGGCCCACCTCGCCGCCGTGATCGCAGCCCTCGCCGTCGCGCGCCACCTGCAAAACTGAACCGGCCTCAGCATCCGCAGGATCGTCCAGACACTACGACCCCTGCAGCAAATCACCGTTCGCATCACCGGCCACGAGCACTCCGCACGACCCGCTCACCCCCGCAGTCAAAGCGATCCTTCACGCCCTCGACATCGCCTCGGACTAACACACCCCAGTGGCACGAGTCAGGTCCTCCACCACGTCGGTCGGGGGTTCAGTACGTCGACGCGGTCCTGTGACCGGTTCACCCGGCGTGAACACGAGCTCAGACTTCCTCGTCCGGGTTCTCGTACTGGCCCGCAGTCACATCCTGACGCGCAGCCTCGTCCTGGTTGCGGCTCTCGTCCTTGCGGCGGCGGAAGGCCTGTCGGGTGATTCGGGTGGAGACCACTCCGGTGGCCGACTTTGCTCGATCGAGGGTTTCGTTGCTGAAGCGGCGCGCTGTGGCTACTCCGTCGGAGCCCGCTTCGAGCGCTTTGTCACGAACCTCCGTGGCAGCCTCCGACCAGCGACGAGCCGAGAGTGTCTGCGAGCCGGACTCGATTCCTAGCCGTTCGTGGAACTCGCCCACAGCGCCCACAACGTGGTTGCTCGACTGCACGATCTCCCGGGCCGACGCGGGGTGCAGCAGCACCTTGGCGTTGGCTGTACCGGCGGCCACATCCATCCGAGCCATGAGGTTTTCGGTGCTTTCGGCAATGAGCCCCAGCCGCTTGTTCCGCGCGACCCGGAGCGCCAGCCGATGGCGGTCCAGTTCCTCCGGAGCGGCTCCCAGAACGCGGTCGAGTTCGAGAATGGCGATCGCGTCCTGCAGCTGCAAACACCGAGCCAGCACAGCAAGCCACTCGCGCACCTGCGGCTCGACCTTCGTGACCGTCTTGGCAAGGTCCCCGATCTTGACCGCCCGCTCCGTCTTCTGAGCGAGCCCGTCGAGCTGACGCAGCGCGTACGCCTGGGTTTTCGCAATCGTCAACGTGGTGGCTTGCACCTTCGACCAGGTCACCTCCGAGACATTGCCGACCTGCTCCCGGATCGTCATGGCTTCCTCGATCACGAAGTCCACGCCGACCATGTCCGCCACCACCGAGTCCTTCTGCGCACGCAGTACGTCGTCGACCTTCTCGTCGATCGTGGCGAGATAGTCGGTGATCTCGTCCATCGCCTGCTGCATCGCCAACTGCGCCATGATGCCCGCAGCGCCGGCCAGCACCGCCGGGTTCGTCAGCAGAGCACCAGGCCCCCGCACGAACTGGACGAACCCCTTGATCTGCCCGCCACTCCCCTTGAGCACTCCAGTACTGAGCCCGGTGTCCGCGCTCTTCCTCAGGCCGAACTTATCGATGAGGTGCGCAGACTCCTTCGTCACCTTCAGCCAGCGCCCCGAGTTCGCGGCAACCTCCGACCCGGCCTGCGCAACCACAGCCCCGGTCCCCAGAACCGACTTCAGCCGAGGCAGCCTGAGGTCCTCGGTCTCCGTCAACCCCTCAGACACCAAGAACCTCCTGACAGCCTCCGGATCACCGATGACCGCCAGACCCTCCCCATCACCGACCAGCTGAACCTCGTCCTCCACCATCGCCCCCCTTGTCTATTGCGCGGATTCGCTCTGCAAGCGGCCCAGCAGGGCCGCGATCTCCACCGTCAGATCATCGTTCTCACCGAGACGAGCGTTCGCCTCCTGGGAGAGTTCGCGCAGCTCCTGCCGGGCCTGTCCATCCTGCCCCACGCCCAGCCGGAGCCGAACGAGACTCAATCTCAATTCCAGATACTCACGCCCCTGCGGATCGAGCCGCTCGTACGCACTGACGATCTCTTCGAGTTCGGTCAGCGCTCGAGCCGATTCGCCGAGGGCGATGCGGCACACTACCGCCTGGCGCCGGTAGTCCAGCGCCTCCTCGCTGTCGGGCCCGTCGAGTTTGGCCACCGTCGTGGCCAAGGCGTCGAACTCGGGCGCTGCCTTGCGGTAGTCGCCACCGAGGAACAGTGCCGCGGCACGCCTGATCCGCAGGTCGACCACCGCGCCGCTGTCACGACCGTACGCCGACACCGCGCCGGGCAGCACTTCGCTCAGCAAGTCGGTTGCCTGGGTGAACCGCTCCTCGCCGATCAAGGACTCCGCCTGGTCCAACACCTCTTCGAGCTCGGTGGCGCTGACGGCAGGGGCCGCCGGAACCATCGGCTCAGTCGGCACCGCCGATTCCGGCCGATAGACGGGTCGCGGACGCGGCGCTGCAGGGCGCCGATACGGGCGCGTCGGATCCGGTACGACGCCGGCGGGTTGCTCGCCGTCCGGCGTACTCCGGTCGATCGCCGGCAGCAGCGGAGCGAGCCGGTCGTACACCGCCCAGGCGTTCTCCGGGCGATCGCCGGGATGCTTGGCCAGGAGCTCGACCACGAGACGCTCGACTTCGGCGGGGATGTCGGGATCCAGCTCGCGGAGCGGTTGCGGGTCGTCCTCGAGATGCTGGTACAT
Source organism: Kribbella sp. NPDC048915 (assembly GCF_040649595.1). NCBI lineage: Bacteria > Bacillati > Actinomycetota > Actinomycetes > Propionibacteriales > Kribbellaceae > Kribbella > Kribbella sp. NPDC048915. Next base: position 47,874 of record NZ_JBEZFT010000034.1, read on the forward strand.
CAATGCGATCTCGTCGTCGGCGTCGAAGGCTCGGTGGCCGGTCAGCATCTCGTGCAGCAGACAGCCGAGGGCGTACAGATCGGTCTGCGGGGTGATCGGGAGGTTCCTGATCTGCTCCGGTGACATGTACGGCTTGGTGCCGACCACGCGGCCGGTCGAGGTCAGCTTCGTGACGTCGTTCCGCAGCAGTGCCGCGATCCCGAAGTCCAGCACCTTGACCACGCCGCCCTGGTCGATCATGACGTTTCCGGGCTTCAGGTCCCGATGGACGATCGGTACTGCATGGGCATAACTCAGCACTGAGCAGATCTGCGCGCCGACCGAGGCTGCCCACGGCACGGACAGCGGGCCCTGCTCGGCCAATACGTCCGACACGGACACGCCGTGGACCAGCTGCATGACGATGAAAAGCTGATCGGTCGACCCGTCGAACGCCGCGTCGAACACAGCCGGTACGCCGGGATGCTCGACCTTCGCCGTCACCCTGGCCTCGCGCCGGAACCGCCCGACCAGCTCTTCGCGATCCTCGTCCGACACGATGGCCTGAGGACGAATCAGCTTGACCGCGATGTCGCGGTCGAGCACGGTGTCGTACCCCCGCCACACCTCGCCCATCCCGCCGTGCTTGAGCGGCGCGGTCAACTCGTACCGGCCGGCGATGACCCTCGACTGCTCAGCCACGCCTCTCCTCCCCCAGATCCCACCGAACTGTCCGCGCGTCGCCCATGCGCCCGGCTCAGGTTTCGGGCAGGTTGTGGCGACGGCGGATCATGCGGTACGCCGCCTTGCGGGCCTCGCGGGTCAGGCGGCCTTGGAACTCCTCGTCGGAGAAGTACTTCTCGGTGAACTTGGTGTCGGCCTCGGCACGCTCGACCATGATGTCCTGGAAACGCTTGTTGAACGGCAGCTCGAAGTCGCCCTCGTTGCGGCTCGCGAGCGCCGCCTGCTGCAGGTCCGGATCCTCGATCGCCGCGGTGACACGCTCCTCGTACATGAGCTTGTCGGCGTCGCTGAGCCCCAAGCCGTACCGGTTGTTGAAGTCCTCGATGAGTTCCGACAACAGCGCGGTCTTCGGATCTCGCAGGATGCCGGTGCCACCGTCGTCGAACCCGGGCAGCTCCTGCTCGCCTTCGGGCTCGAGACCGACGTCGTGCTCGCCGGTCTTGCTGACCCGGAGATGCGTGAGATCGATGTCGCCGATGTCCAGGCTCGGGCTACGCCGCTGCGGCAGCCGGTTGAGCAGATGCTTGCCGTACAGGTAGAGCCGTTCGAGCTCCCGGTCGGTGAACTGCATGACCTGCGCGAGGAAACCGTACTTGCGAACGTAGTCGGACAGATCGCTGCGGAAGAGCTCCGCAGCCTCACGGTCCTCCGACGAGAGGCGGTCGAACCGACCGACCGCCGGATCGATGTGTTTGTAGAGATCCGCATGCTTGCGCTCCCAGCTGCGGCCGCCGTCCTCGATCACCGAGCTCGGCTGCGACGAGAGGTAGGCCTCGGCGAACGAGTCCAGCTCCGACTCGAGGATCAGTTGGTGATCCATCACGGCTCGCTGCTTCGGGTACAGCAGGTTCGGATCGACCGGTGTCGTCACCGCTTCCTCGTAGTACGGCTTGAACGCCTTCTGGATGTCCTCGGCCTCGTTCGCGAAGTCCAGGACGAACAGATCCTCCTGGCTCTTCAACGGGTGAGTGCGGTTCAGCCGCGACAACGTCTGTACGGCGGCGACGCTCGCCAACGGCTTCTCGACGTACATCGTGGTCAGCAGCGGCTGGTCGAAGCCGGTCTGGTACTTGTCGGCCACAACCAGGATCCGGTACTCCTGACGTCCCTGCCCATCGTCGCGAGCGTCGGACCGGGACTTCGCGTGCGGGTCGTCCGCGCGGGTGTAGGCGAACGCGTCCGGGAGCTCACTCTCGGACAGTCCATTGATCCTGGACTCGGTGAACTCGTCTCCGTCGATCGTCAGACTCCCGGAGAACGCGACCAGGATTCCAGGGTCCGCGATGCTCAGGTCGTCGATCTTGCTGCGGAGTGCCTGGTACATCCGGAAGGCGGCTTCCCGCGAACGGGTCACGACCATGGCCTTCGCACGGCCGCCCAGCTGGCGGCGAGTGTTGGCTTGGAAGTGCCGAAGGATGATCTCGGCGTGGGCTTGCAGCGTGGCCGGGTCCGCGTAGACCAGGCGGGCCAGTTCGCTGCCGGCCTTGTCCGGGTTGACCTCGATGTTTTCGGCGCCTGCCTTCGCGACCCGCCAGTACGTCTGGTAGGTCGTGTAGTTCCGCAGGACATCGAGGATAAAACCCTCTTCGATCGCCTGCCGCATCGAATAGATGTGGAACGCGCGCTTGTTGCCGAGAGCATCGTCGACACCGAACAGCTGCAGCGTCTTTGCCTTCGGAGTCGCCGTGAAGGCGAAGTACGACAAGTTCGGGTGCCGTCCGCGCGCCATCGCCGATGAAGTGAGTGGATCGTCGTCGTCACCGGACTCCTCGGCGCCGAGGCCGCGCAGTACCTTCTTCAGCTTCGTCATCGAATCACCGGACTGGCCCGAGTGCGCCTCATCGACGATCACCGCGATGCGCTTGTCCGCCAGGCTCGAAACGCCTTCGAGGACGTACGGGAAGGTCTGCACGGTGACGATGACGATCTTCGTCGCAGTGTTGGCCAGCGCCCTGGCGACCTCGGCCGACTTCGATCCACCGATACCGGTGATGCGCTCCACCACGCCCGGTGTGTGGTCGAACTGGTAGATCGTGTCCTGCAGCTGCTTGTCCAGCACCGAGCGATCGGTGATCACGACAACCTTGTGGAAGACCGGCTCGTTCGCCGCGATCCGACCATCGCGTACCGCCTCGTCGTCCAAGGTGCCCGGCTCGGCCGAACCGTGCAGAGTCGACAATCGGTGGGCCAGCCAGGCGATCGTGTTCGACTTACCCGAGCCCGCCGAATGCATGACGAGGTAGTTGTTGCCGGATCCATGGCGAGCGGCGTGCTCCGTGAGTCGGCGTACGGCGTGCCACTGGTGATAACGCGGGAAGATCAGCGGGCGGTCGTGGACGCTGATCCGCCCGTTCGAGCGTCCGCGTGAGCGTGAGGTCGTCGGATCCTCCACATGGAGGAAGCGCTTCAGCAGATCGAGCCAATTGTCGAACTGCCACGTCTCCTCCCACAGGTACGCCGTTCGGTACCCGGACCCCTCGCCGTCCACGACCGGATTGCCGGCGCCACCGATGTTGCCCGGACCGCCTGTGCCTTGGTTGAACGGAAGGAAGACAGTGTCCTTGCCACGCAGACGAGTCGTGACGAAGACAAGCTCCGGGTCGACCGCGAAGTGCACCAGCGCCCGGCGCGCGAACAGCAACTCCTTCGGGTCTCGGTCGTTGCGGTACTGCTCCTTGGCGTGCTCGACGGTCTGCCCGGTGAGCGGGTTCTTCAGTTCGGCGGTCGCAACCGGGATGCCGTTGACGAACAACGCCAGATCGAGCGACTTGGTCGAATCCATGCTGTACCGCAGCTGGCGAGTGACCGACAGCCGGTTCTGCTGGTACTCCGCGAGCGCGTCGTCGGCGACGGTGTGCGCCGGCCGGAAGTACGCGAGCCGGATGCGAACGCCACGGTCCTTGATCCCGTTCCGCAGTACGTCGAGGACGCCCCGCTGATCGATCTCCTTCGCCACCACCCGCGCAAGATCCCGCTCCGCAACAGCCAGATTGTTGTTGGCAAACCTCACCAGCCGATCCCAAACCTCCGGCTGCACAGCCTGCACAAACGGCATCAACTGCCCCAGATCCAACCCCAACTCCGGATCGTAGGTATCAGGCCGCCCCCTGACCCACCCCCCAGCCAGCAGAGCCCCCTCCACACTCTCCTCAAACGCCAACTCTGAATCCCCTCGACTCACGCCACCCCAACTCCCCCCGCAGTAGTCACGTCAATCTGGCCCGTAACTGCAGCAGTAATGAGCGCCTGCCGCCGCTCAGCGAGCACCAGATTCGCTTTGCGTAGCAGTCGAATCATTTCGACATTAGAACGCCGATAATCTTCAATCCGCCCGACCCGCTTGGACGCATCGGGCGGAACCGCGATTCTCAGCTCCTTCAATTGCTCGCGGGTCAGATGAGGGATCGTGGCCACATTCCCAACTGAGGCAAAGAGACCGCAATATTTGGCAAGTCGCAACCAGTACATCAACCATTCGACAGGCAGTGCACCACGACTACGCACGCGATGCAGGGATTTCTGAAAGAAGATTTCGACACCGCCACGCCAAACCGCAGATTCAGCAACACCGGCGCCACCCTCGCAAACCAAGAGATCGCCAGGTAGTACCCGATACTGAAGATACTCATGTTGCGGGAAGTCCATGACCGCAAGGTCACTGGTGTCCACGGAGTACCAAGTAACATTCGCGTTCCGTAGATACGGCCTGAGATTTCCAGTTGCCGCGCGATCTGCAGTCAGCATCTTTCCCAATTGCACGTCGTAATGCGAATACACCGGAGCGATTGGCCAATCGGATGAAATGCTGCCAATCCAAGGCAGCGAGGCACATTCGCGACGCCGCCCGGTGTCCGCCCCAGAGATCTCAGCACGAATCAGTGAAAGCTCACGCTCAGACAGGAGTCTTAGCTGGCGTTCGCGCGCGGCTCGCAACCGATCAGCACGAACCGTCTCGACATCGAGAAAGTCGGCGATGCGCCGCTGCTCCTCCAGTGGAGGCAGAGGGACCGGCGCTTCACTTAACCGTTCCCGACTCAACTCGATTTGGTTCGTCGCACCGACCGCGAGAACCGACGAGATCAGGTCCTGGAACGGCGCCGACGTGAGCCAGTAATATGCAAACCGCGGCCAAAGAACGTCCGGTCGAGTTCTGACTACCGTGACATGCCCATCCGCCATGCAAGGTAAATCATCTGGACTGCTGTCGAAGTACCCAACACGGCCGAGCGTCCCCGTGCCTGTCGAGTTTACGAGGGTGTCTCCAGCATGCAGATAGCCGCGCACCCGTGACGGATCACCGTTGCATGAGTGATATCGCGACTTGTTCCATTCGAGGCCGTCACGCTGGTTTACAGCTTGACTGATTGCCCGGACCTCGCCATCATCCGCATAGTTCGGCGGCGTGCCGCGATTCAGAAATGACGTGCAATCTTTCAGCCGTGCGGCAGACCATCCAGCAGGAAGCTCAGCTCCCAGAACGTGAGTCACGACGTCACCTCGCCGAGGAGCTCCTGAATCTCCGCCTCGAGTTTACGGAGCTCGGCGTCGATTTCTGCGAGGGGGCGGGGTGGGGTGTAGGTGTAGAAGTGGCGGGTGAAGGGGATTTCGTAGCCGATCTTTGTCTTGGTGTGGTCGATCCAGGCGTCGGGGACGTGGGGGAGGACTTCGCGTTCCAGGTAGGCGTCGACGTCCTCGTCGAGGGGGACGTTTTCGTAGTCTCGGAGGTCGGGGTCCGGTTCGGGGGTGCCCTTCTTGAGTTGGACTTCGCCTTCGGGGTCTCGGACCGAGAGGGCGGACCAGACGGCCTTGTCGACGGGTGCGGGTAGTTTGCCGACGCCGGCGAGGGTTGCGCGGAGCGTCGCGGCGAACTCGGTCTTCTTGAACGACGGCTCCTTGCCGACCAAGGTCCGCAAGGCAGACAGCAAGGAATCACGGCCCTCGTACTTCGACGTGGTCTTGCCGGACTTGAGTGCCAGTTCGAGGTCGGCAAGGGCCTCCTCGGTGACCTCGAAGCGCAGCTTCAGCGGACGTTCGACCGTGATCCGGTGATACCCGAAGTCCTCGTTGCGGAAGACCTTCACCTTGCCGTGGAGTTCATGATCCGGATCGCCGGCGACCGACAATGCGTCGGCGTACAGGCGCTGGATCTCCTCGATCTGCTCGTCGGTGATGTACTTGCGCTTGTCACCGAGCGACTTGCGCATCTTCGCCCAGTGCTCGCGTGCGTCCAGCAGCACGACCTTGCCGCGATGCGCGGCCGCCTTGCGGTTCGTCAGGATCCAGAAGTACGTCGAGATTCCCGTGTTGTAGAAGAGCTGATCCGGCAGCGCGACGACCGCCTCGAGCCAGTCGTTCTCGAGGATCCACTGACGGATCTTCGACTCGCCGGACTCCGCTGCGCCGGTGAACAGCGGCGAACCGTTGAAGACGATCGCCAACCGGCTGCCACCTTCACCGACCGGACGCATCTTCGAAATCATGTGCTGCAGAAACAGCAGCGAGCCGTCGTTGATCCGCGGCAGTCCGGCCCGGAACCGGTTCTGCCCCCGGTTTCCGTTGGCCTCGTCAACGATCTCGGCCTGGGCCTTCTTCCATTCCACGCCGAACGGCGGATTGGACAGCATGTAGTCGAACGTCTCGTGTTCCAACTGGTCGTTGGTGAACGAGTTGCCGAGCTTGATGTTGTCCGGGTTCTGATTCTTGATCATCAGGTCGGAGCGGCAGATCGCCCACGACTCCGGGTTCAGTTCCTGTCCGAACGAGAAGACCTGTCCCGCGGTGTTGTGCGAGAGGATGAAGTCTTCTGCCGCCGTCAGCATGCCGCCCGTACCGCAAGCCGGGTCGTACACCCTGCGACTCGCCCCGGGTACCTGCAGGTCCGCGAGGTCGGGCGCGATCAGCAGACCGGCCATCAGCTTGATGACCTCTCGCGGGGTGAAGTGTTCACCGGCGGTCTCGTTCGAGTCTTCGGCGAACTTCCTGATCAGCTCCTCGAAGACGTACCCCATCTCGTGGTTCGACACCTGATTTGGATGGAGGTCGACGTCGGCGAAGCGCGCCACGACCAGGTGCAGAAGGCCGGCGTCGGACAGATAGGCGACCTGCTCGGCGAACCGGAACTTCTCGAAGACCGCCTGCGCGTTCGGCGAGAAACCGTTGACGTAGGCATTCAGGTTCGAGACAGCGTCGTCGGGCGCGTTCGCCACCGAGGTCAGCGTCAGCTTGGTGAGGTTGTAGAAGCTCTGACCCGACTGCTTCGTCAGGAACCGAGTGGGATCCACCGAGCCGCCGGCCCACTTCTGGGCCTCCTTCAGTACCGCGTCGCGCGTCGGCTCCAGGACGCACTCAAGGCGCCGGAGGACGGTGAACGGGAGGATGACCTTGCCGTAGTCCGACCTCTTATAGTCCCCCCGCAGCAGGTCGGCCACCTGCCAGATGAAGTTCGCCAGATTCTTCGGCGTGGTGTCACTCACCGGTTTCCCTCTCCCCTGTCATACATGTCGTCAGCACATCGCCGGCATGCTCCGCACCGTTACAGCGGAACCAGCGATCGTTACACACTGTCATCTCACGCATCGTTCTGCGGCACAAGGGTCCCCCGCGTCAGCGCCGCGGAGAGGTCCCTCACCAGGCGGTGGGTCTCCTCCGCGGCCTTGTCCACCATCGCGTCGAACTCGGCCAACCACCGGAATGCTTCGCCGTACCGTCGTTGCTCCTCGATCGGCAGCAGCGGGACCTGCAGCCGCTTGAGGTTGACCCGGACGATGTCACGCGTCCCGGAGGACTGCCGCGTCGCCTCCCGACGGTTGCCGGGAGCGGTCAGCATGCCCGCGAGGAACCACGGGTCGACGGTTGCGGGATCGGCTCGGACGAGGCTCACATGCTGACCGAGCCGTACGCCGACCTGCTCGTCCGTCGCAACCCGCGCCACCACGGACGATCCGATCGCCGGCACGAGGACGTCGCCGGCTTCGATCCGTACGGCGGTCCCGGGCGCCCGGCCGCTGGGCGCGCTGCCCCGGACCACATCTCCGCCGGTCAGACCAGGCTCGGATGCGACGTCGGCATCGACGCTCATCCGGGAGTATCCCCGGATGATCTCGACAGCGCCGTTCCGGACGAGTTCCTCCAACGTCAGGCTGCGCGCCTTCGACAGGACGGGTTCGTCCGCCGCGGCCAGCGCCGGAACACGCTTGGCGACGTCGCGCAGTCGTCCAAGGACCTGCTTCTCCGACGCCAGCAACTCGGACGGATCGACGGGCACGTCATCAGGTACGGCGAGCCGGCGGCCGGGCGTCAGGTCGACCTCCTCGTCGAGCAGGTCGATCACCTGAACGAGCTTCACCTGTCCGGGCCGTTCCTCGACCGATGCCGGATCACGCTCGTACGAACGCCAGGCGGCGGTTGCCAACTGCCGCACGCCCTCCGCCGTTGCCGGTTGAACCCGTGAGGCATCCACCATCAGCACGCGGTCAGCGACGTACCCGTCGACCGGGCGTTGCAGCACCCACAAGTGCAACCCGACGGACGTTGCCGGCAGCAAACCCGACGGCAAGGCGATCACCGCCCGCACTGCGCCGCGACGCAGCAACTCCCCGCGAATTCGCCGTCCGGCCGACCGCCACGCCGCAGTGGGCGGCATCAAGAGGACGGCCTGACCGCCGGGGCGCAGGTGAGCCAACGCATCTTGCACCCACGCCAACTCGGGCTCGGTCCGCGGGGGAAGGCCGCCGTACTCCCAGCGCGGATCAAAGGCCAATTGATCGTCGGCCCAGTCGTGCAGACCGAACGGCGGATTGGAGGCGACGAGGTCGACCCGCAGCCCCGGGAAGGCGTCGGTCCGGAGCGAGTCACCGACCCGGATGACAGCGGAGTGATTCTTCGCCGTCAGCAGGAGCCGGATCTGCGCGATGCAGGCGGCCGCCGGATCGAGATCTTGGCCGAAGACCCGTATGCCGGGTGCGCTGCGAGCCGCCTCCACCAGCAGGGACCCGGTGCCACAGGCTGCATCCATCACGTCCGTGACCTGCCGCCGCGGACCCGAGATGAAGGACAGCATCAGTCGCGCCACGGGTTGCGGCGTCACATAGTCGGAGGTGGCACCCCGCATCCGGAGGTACTGGGTGTAGAAACGTTCGAAGATCTCCACCGGATCGCCGTCCACTGCGGCGACGGTGGACAAGACGGTCGACTGCCAGGGCAGCCACGCATCGGGCAGCTCGGCACGGAACAGCTTCTCGGCCTCGCCGCTCGCCGTACCAGCCGAAGCAGCGAGGGCACTCGGTGACGGTACGACGCTCGACGCGTCATCCGTGACCGATCGATGGAACAGCAGCAGCCCGGCGAGCCACAACGCCGTACTCAGGTCGGGTCCGCCGGTGGCCGCCGCGATCTCCCGCCAGGCTCGGTCGGGTTCGCTCACCTCCGGGAGCTTCCCCTGGGCGCGCAACCACTGCTCGACGGCGGCCAGGTCGAAGGACGGGCTGGTCGGCGTCCCCCCGATCGGCTCGGGGAAATCGGCGTACCGCTTGCGCCAGTTGCTCACTGCCGCCCGGCCGACGCCCGCGAGGCGTGCGATGCCGACCGAGGACACAGTTCCGGCCGCCCCGTCGGTGCCGCCGATACCGCCGGTCTCGGTGTCCGCTCGATCCATGGTCAACTCCCGCTGTTGGTGGCTCGACTCTAACCGAATCACTAATCCGTGTACACACCCCTTTGAAGATTGTCTGTTGACATTGTTCACAGATGTTGCTGTCATGGTCTCGTTCACAAACCGAGGGGGTTATGAGATGACGGACACCAGGTCCGACCACCAGCCGGGGACGACGGGGGATGCGTCGGTCGTCGACACGGTCGTCGTGCTGGCCGATCAGGACTCGGCGCTGACCGAGCGTCAGAAGATGCTGGTCCTGGCCGCGCTGGACAGCTCGGAGGCGCTCGCGGACGAGTTCGGCGCCGACGACGAGCTGAGTACGGGAAGTCCGGAGGCGAGCACGGAGAGCACAAGCGGGACGGCGAACCTGCCCGCGGTTTCGGAGCCGGTGACGGGGGCGGCGCCGAAGCCTGTCGGGGCTTTTCTGACCTCGATCACGGTGGCCGGATTTCGCGGGATCGGCCCCGAGGCGCGCCTCGAGCTGCAGCCTGGGCCGGGCCTAACCGTCGTTGCCGGCCGCAACGGCTCGGGGAAGTCGAGCTTCTCCGAGGCGCTCGAGTTCGCGTTGACCGGCGAGAGCTATCGATGGAAGGGCAAGAAGGCCTTCTGGACGAACTCGTGGCGCAACCTGCACCAGCTCGAAAGCACCCGCATCCGGATCGCCCTCGCCGAGGAAGACCACGGGCGCACGGAGATCGGCGTCGACTGGGCGCCGACGGACGGCCTCGATGACGCACAGGTGTGGACCCAGCGGCACGGCAAGAAGCGGACGTCCGGTGTCGACTCACTCGGCTGGACCGAGGCGCTCGAGCTGTACCGCCCGATCCTCTCGTACGACGAACTCAGCCGGCGTCTGGAGGGAACTCCAACCGATTTGTACCGATCCCTCGAGAGCGTCCTCGGACTCGACCAGATTACCGACGGTATCGAGCGGCTCGCCACCCAGGTCAAAGAGCTCAAGGCCACCGCGGACACTGCCAACGCAGCCAAGAGTGCCCTCAAGGCGAAGTTGGAGCCGATCGACGACGACCGCGCGCCGGCGGTCTCCGGTCAGCTCGCCAAGCTGAAGCCGGACCTGGACTTGGTGACAAAGACGGCACTGAGCTCCGTTCCGGCCGACGGAGTCGGTGATCAGCTCCGCGCGCTCAGCGAGCTGACCGGACCGGCAAGTAGTCGAATCCGCGGCCGACGATCTCCTCAAGGCTGTCCAGCGGCTGGCCGAACTCGCGACCGACGCCGCCGAGCGCGCTGACATGCGGAGCCGGCTGATCGAGGTGGCACTGGCCTTCCACAGCCGGCACGGAGACCAAGTTTGCCCGGTCTGCAAGGGCAGCCTGCTCGACGTGGAGTGGCATCGGCGGGCTGAGACTGGTCTCGCCGCAGACCGCGCATCGCTCGCCGCCCTCCGGACCGCTCGACGGGATCTCGAAGTACGAGCGTCGGCAGCGCGCGGCCTGCTCGACGTACCGGTCCTGCCGACCGCCGACAACATGCATGGGCTGACGGCGCTCGACGAGGCGCGCCGGGTTCTGAAGACCTGGCGGGACGCGCCTACATCGGATGCTGAGCTGGCGCGTCATCTCGGAACGACCATCGCGCCGGTCGTCGACGTTCTCACCCGGCTGCGTGATGAGGCGGCAGGGAAGCTGCGCGAACGCGACGACGACTGGCAGGAGGTTGCCGGCGATGTGCTGGCATGGGTCAAGCTCCGGCGCACCGCCGACGCAAGCAAGGAGGACCTGGGCGACGCCAAGAAAGCGCACCTCTGGCTCAAGGACAACGCGGTACAGCTACGGAACCAGCGGCTTGAGCCGCTGGCCGAGAGGGCCAAGTGGATCTGGAGTCACCTCCGCAAAGAGAGCAACGTCGACCTCGATGCCATCTCGTTGTCCGGTCAGCGCAAGATGGGCAAGGTCAACCTCGCGGCCCGGGTGGACGGGGAGCCTGCCGACGCACTGCCGGTGATGAGTCAGGGCGAACTCAACGCGGTCGCGCTGGCCTTGTTCTTGCCGAGAGCAACCTCGGCGACCAGCCCACTGCGGTTCGTCGTCCTGGACGACCCGGTCCAGGCGATGGATCCGGAGAAGGTCGACGGGTTGACCGAGGTACTGGTCGAGTACGCGAAGGACCGGCAGGTGGTCGTGTTCTCCCACGACGACCGGCTGACCGAATCGGTACGCCGTACTGCGCCCGACGCGAGGATCGTTCAGGTCGAGCGCGGAGTGAACTCCACGGTGCACGTCGTGCCGTGCCAGTGGCCGGCGGAGCGGTACGTCAAGGACGTCTCCGACCTGCTCGCCGACGAGAACGTGCCCGCCGGAGTCCTCCGCAAGGCCGTCCCGGCGTACGTCCGGCTCGCGGTCGAGGCGGCGGCTCATCAGGTCTACTTCGCCGACCAGCTGACTCAAGGGACACCTCGACAGCAGGTCGAGACCTCTTGGGACTCGGCAGCAACGACGAGCAAACGTGTGGTGCTCGCTCTGTCCGGTACGGCACCCTTCGACCTCGGCCGTTGGCGGTCACGCTCACACCGCAGGCGGACGCTTGACGTGTGCAGCAAGGATGTCCACACCGAGCTGGCGGGTTCGCCCCGGGGCGCCGTCGAGGACGTTCGGGAAACGGTCGACGACATCCTGGGGCGCCGGCGATGAGCGGCGAACTCGAGTACGCGCGGTCCATTCTGGACGGTGATCGCGCCACAACACCGGCGTGGACGAGGATCGCGGCCTTCCTCATCAGGCAGGCACTCGAGGCCGAGGTGGAGAGCTACTGCCGGCAGCTCGTCGGAGACCTCCGGCACCCGGTCCGGATGCGATCGAGGCTCACGGTCCTGCACGCGCTCGACCCGACGGAGTTTCACCGCACGGCAGAGTACGCCTGGAACGCCCTGAGCCGGGCTTGTCATCACCATGCCTACGAGCTGGCGCCGACTCTCTCGGAGCTGCGACACCTGCACTCGAAGGTCGCAGGTCTCGCGGCGATGCGCGCCACCGCCGTCTGACTTTTCCACTCACGAATCACTCACACATCCGAGCCATTTGGGGGGGACACCCATGTCTCAGTACCAGCAGAACCAGCGAAACCACCAGTACCGCCCCGACCTGCCGCCGCAACAGCTGCAACAACCGCAACCGGTCAAGAAGCGTCACACGGTGCGGAACATCGTGATCGTGGTGACGGCTGTCTTCGTCGTCTTCGCGGGTGGTTGCGCCGCCGTCCTGGCCAACGGCATCAGCGAAGCGACCAGGGAAAGCACCGCCACCAAGGCCGAGGTGCCCGCGACCACGGCGACGGCGCCGACGAGCCAGGCGTCCGTGCCGGCGAAGCCCCCGGCGACCGCTGAATCAACCGCTCCGCCGGCAGCCGAACCCACCGATGACGATCGGGTGGCCAAAGTCGGGGCGTCACAGTGGTTCGACTACAGCGATGGAATGAAGGTTCAGGTGACGAGTCTGAAGCGGTTCCGGATCAGTCAGTACGCCGCCGGCGGCAAGCCGGGAGACGTTGGCGTCATCGTGACGGTCACGCTGCAGAACGGATCCACGAACACCTTCGACACCGGCCTCGTGAACGTGAAGCTCGCGAGCGGTCCGAACGGCGACCAGGCCGAATCGGTTTTCGACAGCGAGCAGAATCTTGGTCTCGGATTCGAGGGGTCGATTCTGCCGGGCAAGAAGAAGACCGCACGGTACGGCTTCGCGATCCCCAAGACCCACGAAGCCTCGACGCTGCAGGTCGAGGTCTCTCCCGGATGGGACTACCAAGGCAGTCACTTCGAGGGCGCGTTGTCGAGGTGATTCGGTGCCAGGAGACCGGCTCTGGGGAGGGAGAGAGCCGGTCTTCTGCCCGCGGTGAAGCGTTCGGATCTCGAAGCGTCAGATTTGGCGATCAGTTCCTTTGTGGGGACGCGGAACGGCCCTGGAGGCCGGCAAGCGCGCGGCGGGTGCGTCGGTCGTCAGTTGCCCGTGCAAGACGTTGGCCTCCAAGAACGCTATGGGTCGCTCGGTCATTGTCGCCCGCTACGGCCGGAGTCGTCGCCCCAGGGTTCCTCGGCTGACAACCCCCTCAACGCCTGCTCTCGCTCGGCGTTGACGCGAGCATTCAGATCGAGGACGTCGGCGAGTTGCACCCAATCGACGTACTGACTCGATCGGAACGAAATGTCGCCCCGGCCGGCATAGAGCCGCAGTTCCTCACGGTCCATCTCAATTGCGTCGGCTGCCTCATCGATCGGCAACTCGGTGCGTAGCGGCGTGATCTGAACCCCGTACCCGCTACGCAAGACCTCTTCGACGAAACGCAACACCTCGTAGACCCGGGGCGGCACCTCATCGCGTTCTCCGTCGGCTCCTACCAGGGCAGGTCCTCCGGGGGCGACCTTTCGCTCACTTTCCCTGAGTAAGAAGACCTCAGGTCGTCCTGGCATCACACCCATAGCGCGAGGCTATGGCGGAGCCCATGCACAACGACCTCGTTATCCACAGCGACGGCACGTTGTTAGGCGCGAGGGAAGCAGCACTTCTTGTACTTGGTCGTGGAGCCGCACCAGCACGGCTCGTTGCGCCCCGGCGGCCAGGTGGTCGCGGCGGTGTGCGTCCCCTGGAGCGAATCGGCGTAGGCCTGGAGAACGTCGATGCCGACCTGGTCGAAATCGTCTGTCGCCGCAAGGTCTGCGAGGCCATCGACCGAACCAGGCACCAAGGCCGGGCGGACAGCGCCGTACCCCACCAGGTGCCTGAGTCCCCGCTCAGTGAGGGCTCGGTGCTCGTCCCACGTCGCGCCGCAGTGCTGCGCCAGGTCGGGCCAGCGCCGGAGCACCTCGGCGTACTCCGGCTGCGGCAGGAACACGATTGCTGGGTCCTCGCCGGTGTCGAACGACGCATCCAGCTCGTCCAGCAATTCGTCTGCCAGATCATCGTAAGCATCGTGTGGCAGCCCGAGCTCGTGCCGTACATGATGGCGGGCCTGGACAAGCTCGAACGCCACCATCGCCTCGCCGTACCCCGGCTCGGACGACTTCGACCCCAGCTCGTGATGGCTGCTCAGAGTGCTCTCCAGCGCCTCGGTCAGCCACTCCTCGGCGATCTGAGCTCGCCCGTTCGCAACGAGCACATCGCTCAGGACCGTGGCCGCGACGGGATCTTCGGTCAGCAGTTCACGTACGGACGAGAGTTGCGTCATCGCCTCCTCGTCGCGGCCGACCTGAAACAACAGGTCGCCACGCAACGCTTTCGCATCGGTGGCGGACCCGCCGCCGGACCGCTCGTAAATCTCGATACCGCGCTCTACCAGTGCGATCGCCGCCTCTGGACGGCCGGCACCACCGGTGATCTCAGCCGCGACGACCAGCGCGTAGCCGGCGTCAGCGTCGTCCTTCACCCGTCCTTGGTCCACAGCATCCACCAGGGACGCCGCCAGCTCCTCGGGCGACTCGCTGTCAATCGCCTCGTCCGCGATGCGATCGATGTCCTCCGCTACCAGCACCTCATCCGTACGCACATTTCACGGTATCGCACGACGGTCGGCGGACGACGGCGCCAGCACCCAGCGTGGATTGCTGGATCAAGACCGCGAACTAGGTGAGGACCTCTCGGAGCTTTGCGGCGAATTCGGCAGGTTTGCCGGGTTGGCCGTATTCGTTGCCCAGGAAGCCGCCGTGGTTGCTGGGGAAGGTGACGGGCGTGAGGCCCAGGCGGTCCGCGACGGCGCGGGCGCCGCGGGCGGCCAGTTGGTTGCCGGATTCTTCGCCGGCTGCCAGGACCAGGCGGTCGGCCACCTTCTGGAGGGCGTCGAAGTCGGGGAGGTACGTCGTGCAGCCACGGAGGTTCTGGCCGAGGAGGGCGTCGTTGCGGCTGCCGTCGTCGTCCGTGGGGAGGCCGAACATCGCGGGGTCGGGGGCGGGGCGCTGGGCGTAGTCGGAGGGGACCTCACCTTCGAAGCCGACGAAGGCGATGAATTTCGCCATCCCGGCGCCCATGCCGTCGCGCTGGTACGTCTGGTACATGTCCTCGACGACAGCCAGCGCGGCCTCACGGTCGGGGACGATGCCGGCCAGTGGTGGCTCGTGGGCGACGAGTTTGTTGATCAGGTCAGGGCGTTGCGCCGCGAGGGCCAATGCGTTCACGGCTCCACCGCTGCTGGCGAACAGGTCGACCGGGCCGACGTCGAGGTGGTCGATCAGGGCGGCCAGGTCGGCGGCGTGGTCGTCGGGTGAGAGCTCGGTCGGCTCGCCGGCGCGGACACTGCGCTCGACGCCGCGCGGGTCGTACGTCACGACGGTGCGGTCCTCGAAGTACGACGCCAGGGTCGGGAAACCGCTCGCCCCCATCGGGGAACCGATCATCAGCAGCACCGGGCGGTTGGACAGGTCGCCGCGCACGTCGTACGTCAACGTCGCGCCTGGCACATCGAGAGTTTGCGTCACAGGCTCCGGCATCGGCAGAACCCCTTCTCGCTGCGGTCCACCCCCATTGGTCGACCTCGTGCTCACGAGCCTAGACGCCACGCATCGCCACAGACAGGAACCCGACCGGAACTTTCGACGCACTCTCCCGGCCCGCCGATCGTGAAGGCCGATGAAGTGCCTCCCACTCGCCGCGGACCGATCGCGACGCATCTCGACCGGTGGTTCCGCCCTGAGCGGAACCACCGGGTACCGGTCGGTGGTCGCCGCGGCGTCTGCTTAGCTGGAGGCATGACTGAGAAGCCAGAGATCGACTTTCCGGACGGGCCGCCGCCGGCGGATCTCGAGATCACCGACATCACCGTGGGCGACGGCGACGAGGCCAAGGCCGGCTCCCGGGTCAACGTGCACTACGTGGGCGTGGCCCACTCCACCGGCGAGGAGTTCGACGCGTCGTACAACCGCGGTGCTCCGCTGGCGTTCCAGCTCGGCGTGGGTCAGGTCATCCAGGGCTGGGACACCGGCGTCCAGGGGATGAAGGTCGGCGGCCGCCGCAAGCTCGTCATCCCGCCGCACCTGGCGTACGGCGACCGCGGCGCGGGCGGTGCGATCAAGCCTGGCGAGACCCTGATCTTCGTCGTGGACCTGGTCAGCGTCAGCTGACCACGGAGCACACACGGCAAACGACAGCCGGCGGTGACCACACGGTCACCGCCGGCTGCGTCGTCAGGTCAGCGGATCGCGGCGGCCCGAATCACCTCCTGGCTGACCTTGTTCCCGGCGTCGTCACTGGCGGTTGCCTTCAGCGACAGGTACGACGCACCCTTCGGCAGCCGTACGTCGGCCTTCCAGCCGGCACCGGTCCGTGACAGCGGTACGGCCCGCCAGGTCGCGCCGTCGTCGTACGAGACCGACAGCGTCGCACCCGTCACTGTGCCCGCGCCCTCGACGCCGTCGAACTGGAACGCGGTCAGCCCGATGCGCTGCTTGCTCCCACCCGTGAACGCGCCGGTCAGCCCAGTCGCCAGGTGGTAGTCGAGCTGGATCAGCGGCAGGTACACCCAGTCGCTGGTGTCCGTCGTCTGCGCCCGGAAGCCCCACGCGGTCGACGTCTGCGTGCCCAGCGCCCAGACCGCCGGCCGAGTGGTGTCCATCTCGAACCGGTAGTTCGCCCAGCCGGACGTCACCGGGACGCCGGTCTGGATCGCCTGAAAGCTGCTCTCGTCCAGCAGCGTCCCATTCTGGAACAGCCGCGTCGCCACGGTGGACTCGTCGTCCATTGCTCCGGTCACGCCCTGGACACCACTGCTGGCGGTCGGCACGTTCACCGCGAAGAAGTCACCACTGCGGCGCGGGTTCCAGTAGCCCGAACCGACCCGCGGCCGGACGGTCGGCGCGAACCAGGAGTTCGTCTGCACCGAGCGCGGCTGGTACGTGTGCCGCTCACCGCGCTGCTCCCAACCACGCGGGTGGTTCGTCTGCTCGTACCAGTCCGTCCCGGCCCCGGTGGACACGTAGTCGATCCGCTGCGTGCCGAGGTGAATTGGCTCGGTCACCTGCAGGCAGGGCGGCCAGAACCCGATCCGGCAGTCCGCACGGCTCTCGAACGCCAGCTCGCCCGTCGGCCCGACGAAGCGGTTCACCACGGTCGCCAGCTCACCCGAGCGTGGTGCGTACCGCAGGTCGGCCGGGATCGCACCGTCGTACGCCTTCACGACGTCGTACAGGTACGGCGGCGCCTCGGTACCCGCCACTCGCAGCCGGACGTTGCCTCCGGCACTCATCCGCGCGACCAGCGGACTGCCTTCGGCCGCCGTCAGCGAGTACACGGGCAGATCGGTCCCGCCTGCCAGGTCGTAGTACTTGCCGGAGGCACTGTTCACCACAACGAGCAACCGCGCGCCAGCGTCCGCTGCCGCCTGCGCCCGCCCTGCCGGCGTCACCTCGGCGCTGGCGGTGACGAAGACCGCCTTACCTCGGACGTCCACCCCCGTGTAGTCCGCGCCGATACCGGCGTACACACCGGTCAGGGTGGTCTTCCCGTCCCAGCGCTTCGAACCACGCTGCAGCAACGGGTGCAGTGCCTTTCCGTCGACGCTCATCGACACGAGCGGCGCCGTACGACGCCAACGCGATGAGAAGTCGAAGACGCCACCGGCCACAGCACCTGTCGGGGCGGCGTACACATTCGCCACCAGCGGCGTCGGCGCGTACTGGGCGCGGAAGGTCGCGAACTGACCCCCGATGCCCGAGTCGTGGTACCAACCGGACCTCCTGTACACGTCCTCACCGGGCAGCTGCGTGCTGAGCGTGATCGGCTTCGCCTGCCGCGCGTCAAGCACCAGCTCGGTGTTCTCGCTGATCACCAGGTGCGGGTTGCCGACCAGGGCGACGCCTGCTCCACCGTCGACAGGCAGCCAGGAGTACGCCGCGTACACACCGGGCGCGAGGCGTTGTGTCGAGACGGTACCGGTCGCGGCGTCGATCTCCAGTGTCGTCACGTACTGGTCGCCGTACTTGTACAGCGTCAGGAGCCCGCCCGCGGGCTTGCCGTCACGGCCGGTCGCCCGGACGTTGAGGTCGTATCGCTCGCCCTCCATCACCAGCCCGACCGCAGTCTGTGCGACCTGCTTGCCGTCCAGCTTGGCGACGACGGTGCCCGAGTACGACTGGCCCGGCGTGGCCAGGTCAGGTGTCGCGGTCACGTTGACCGACGCCGTACCGTTCGCGGGCACGGTCACCTGAGTGGCCCCGAGCGTGAACAGACCTTCCGGTGCGGGCGTCGTACCGTCGCTGGTCACGTTCGCCGACAGGTCGAGAGTGACCGCCGCGTCGCCGCGGTTCGTGTAAGCGATCGTGCGCTCGACCGGCGCGTCGTCACCGTGCGGCCAGGTGTGCAGCCCGAACTCGCGCGTCGCGGTCGCGTTGATCGTGCCGAACGCGGCCGCCGGTACGTCGAGGCGCCCGGTACCGACCCGGTACGCCGTCTCGCCGGCGAGCGGCTTCGCCGTACTGACCAGCGCCGACTTGAGCTGCTCGCCCGTCCAGTCGGGGTGTTTCTGTACGAGCAACGCCGCGGCACCGGCGACGTGCGGCGTCGCCATCGACGTACCGCTGATGGACTTGTAGTAGCCGGAGCCAGACGACTTCGCCGCGCGGGCCGCGAGCACGGAGACGCCCGGCGCGACGATCTCCGGCTTCACCGTGGCGTCGCCGAGGCGCGGTCCCATGTCCTGGAAGGACGCCCGGATATCGTTCTTGTCGACCGCACCGACAGTCAGCGCGGCGGCGGCCGCGCCCGGCGAACCGATGCCGCTCACCCGGCCGTAGTTGCCGGCAGCAATCACAAACAGCGCGCCGGTCTCGGCCGAGAGTTCGTCGACGGCCAGCGCCATCGGGTCGGTGCCGTCACTGGCCTCGGTGCTGCCGAGGCTCATGCTGACGACCTTGGAGCGGTGCGCGGCCCACTCCATGCCTTCGATGATCCACGACGCGGCGCCCGAGCCGCTGTCGGACAGCACCTTGCCGATCGCGAGTTTCGCGCCCGGCGCGACGCCGTTCTCGACTCCGTCCGACGCGGCGCCACTCCCGGCCACCGTCGAGGCGACGTGGGTCCCGTGCCCGTTGACGTCCTCGGTCGTCTCGCCCGGGACGAAGCTCTTGGCCTCGACAATCCGGTCGGACAGGTCGGGGTGGGTCTGGTCGATACCGGTGTCGAGCACGGCGACCGTCGTACCGGCGCCGTCGAGACCCTGCGCCCAGGCGTCCGGCGCGCCGATCTGCGCGACACTCTCGGCGAGGCTGGCCTCGACCTTCTCGTCGAGGAAGACCTTCTGGATCCCGGCGGCGAACTGACCGGGCGTGGCAGACCGCGTCGCGTTGGCGGTAATGCCGGACCAGAACTGCGCCGCCTCCGCCTTACGTGCCTTGAGGCCGACACCGCTGATGCTCTCCAGCGTGAGACCGCGCTCGGCATGCTGCGGGGTGGCGGCCAGGGCGCGCGTCCCCGGGCGGTACTGGACGATCAACGGAATCGACTTCACCGACGCGTCGTCGTACCCCTGGTCGACGAGCTCGGTGACGTTGAAGAGGTCGGGGTCGAGACGGCCCGACGCGAGGTACGGCAGTGCGACGTCCGGTACGACGTGGAGGTCGTCGCCGACCTGCTGGATCTGGACACCACCGGCGTTGCCGGCCGCCTGATCGACCGCAGCGGTGGGCGGGCCGCCGGCGTTCTGGGTGACGGTGACGACGTCCCCGGTGACGAGGGTGACTCGATGGGTGGTGCCGGCGGCGGCCTGCTCACCGCCGGGTGGCGTGGAGCTCGAGGCGGCGCCGGCCGGCGTCGGCGTCGCCGTGACCGCGGCAACTGCCAGCAGTACGGCGAGCCCACCGGCGACGGCGCGGGCGGATCGGGACATGGGCGGACCCTTCCTGGGGAGGACCTGCAGAACGGATGGCATGAACATGTCACGGCCTCGTAGACTGCTCAATGGCGGGATTGCGGCATGACAGGTGTCCGCCACGCCGTCCGTCACCGCAGCGGCCCGAAGGAGCGCACGATGCTCGACGTGCTGGGACTGGATGCGCTCGAAGAAGGCGCCTACCGCCGACTGATCGCGCTGCCGTCGGAGTCGGTGGAGACGCTGGCTGCCGCGCTCCAGGTCGATGTGAGCGACCTCGCCGCAGCCCTCGACGGGCTCGAGGAGAAAGGCCTGGTGGCGCGGTCGACCGCGACACCGGGCCATTTCGTCGCGTCCCCGCCGGCCCTCGCGCTCGGGTCGCTGATCGTGCAGCGCCAGGAGGAGATCCGGCGCGCGCAACTCGAGTTGGGGCGGCTCGCCGAGCAGTACCGCGGCGTGATGGCGGACCGCTCCGACACCGACGTGATCGAGGTGGTCCGTGGCGCGCAGGCGGTGGCGCAACGGTTCGGCCAGATGCAGCGGGCCGCGAACGACGAAGTACTCGCGCTGGTGAAGGCCTCGGTCGCGATCGTGTCCGCCGACGAGAACGTGGACGAAGACCTCGCGCTGGCGCGTGGGGTGACCTACCGGGTGGTCGTCGAGCGCGCGGCGTTCAGCAAGCCCGGC
The DNA here is from genome assembly GCF_040649595.1 of Kribbella sp. NPDC048915. Classification (NCBI taxonomy): domain Bacteria; kingdom Bacillati; phylum Actinomycetota; class Actinomycetes; order Propionibacteriales; family Kribbellaceae; genus Kribbella; species Kribbella sp. NPDC048915. The sequence continues at coordinate 68,743 of NZ_JBEZFT010000034.1, forward strand.
TTCGTCGATCTGGTGTCGGAGTCGCTCAAGGCCGGTGAACTGATCCGCGTCGCCGGCGACCTGCCGCTGCGCCTGGTGATCGCGGACCGCTCGCTCGCATTGTTGCCCCTGGCCCCTACTGAGACCGATTCCGCCGGCGGCGCGTTGCTGGTCCATCCGTCCGGGCTGCTGGACGCGCTGTTGCACCTGTTCGAGCTCGTCTGGGCAGGCGCGAACGAAGTACTGCCCACCGACGCCGGCGCCACCGAACTCGCCGCCGACCGCCTCGACGACGTCGACGCCCGCATCCTCACCCTGCTCCTCGCCGGTCTCACCGACCACGCGATCGGCGGCCAACTCGGTATGTCGCTACGCACCGTGCAGCGCCGCGTCAGCCAGCTCATGGACCGTGCGCAGGTGGTGACGCGCTTCCAACTGGGTCACGAAGCCGCGCGGCGCGGCTGGCTGGGCGTCTGATGATGGTCAAGTAGTTGTACTCATCCGCCGCGCGCGGCGAGCCGATTGACTGGTGGCATGACGACGATGGTTGCGAGATCAGCACCTGAGGTGAACTGGCCGCGGTACGGCGCGCTGCTGGCGAAGGTCCTGCTGTTCGGGTTGTTGCTGTCGGCACTGATCTGGCCGGACCTGAGCGGAATCAAGGGCAAGGCGTCGACGGCGCGGCTGATCGTGTACCCGATCGGCGGCATGGTGCTGCCGCTGTGGTGGTTCGCGTACGGACGCGCGCGCAGCCGGATCCACCGGACGTTCCCGTGGGGCGCGGATCTGTTGATGACGCTGCCGTGGCTCATCGACCTGATCGGGAACCGGCTCGATCTCTTCGACACCGTCGCATGGTGGGACGACGCGATGCACTTCGTGCTGTGGGGCTTCCTCACGGCCGGTGTGCTGCTCGCCTTCGCACCTCGCGGGCTGCCTCGCGGACTCACCGTCTTCGTCGCGCTCGGGTTCGGTGCCACCGCCGCGGTGGTGTGGGAGCTCGGCGAGTACATCACCTTCGTCCGCAACTCCCCCGAACTGCAGACGGCGTACACCGACACCCTCGGCGACCTCGCGCTGGGCACCCTGGGCGCCCTGCTGGCCGGTCTGATCGTCGGTCAGGTTCTGTACAAGCAGAATCGTCGTCTCTCGTGACTGATGTGTGGGTGATGCGAGCGCACCAACGCCGAGGGATAACCCCGCGAGTTGGGGCGGCGTGGCGACGTGGCGACGTGGCGACGTGGCGGCGTGGCGACGTGGCGACGTGGCGACGTGGCGACGTGGCGGCGTGGGGGTGCGGGGGGTGCGGGGGGTGCGGGGGTGCGGTGTGGGCGTAGGGGCTTCGGGGTTTCCGCCGCAAGGTGGGTTCACCCATCGTGTTGTGGGTTCCGTACCCTTCACACGGGTCAGGAACCCACAACACCGTGGGTGAACCCACGGTGTGGGAACG